>JAKBBN010000120.1 GCA_021808485.1 Planctomycetota bacterium
TAATCGCCGCCGCCGATACACTGTGACTGCCGGAAAGAATCGCCCCGGCCAGAATCACAATAGCTGCAACCGCGAAAATCCGTACGTGCCTGATGTGAATACCCCTCATGCGTTTTCCTTGTCATATTCCGTTGTGCTTGCCGACGAAACATTCACTCATCGGCATACTACCAGTGTGGGCAAGCCGCTCCAACCGCCAGTTCACCAACAGTTATTGCAACTGTTGCATAAACTGATGAAATGATATTATTGAAGCCATCATTTGTCAATCGAAAATTTCGGTAAATCCTGGCGCGGAAATCACTATTTTCCGCCCGAGCGGGGTTGGCATCGCACGGTTTGCATTGGGGATCCATTCGCCTTTTTCCGGCCTTATTATTCATGCCCGGGTTCCTATTTTATAAATCGCACGTTATCAAGGTAAATGGTTTTCCCCGCCGGTACACTTACGACAAACAACGTTCCGATATGGGTTTTCGGCTTGGGGATCGGTAGTGCAAAACGCTTGTACTGATCGGTAATACCATGCAATTGCGTTTGAAAAAAGGCACCATCAAAAACTGGATGCCCGATTTTAAACCAGATGCTTCCGGTATTCCCACGGATATAAAAACGCAGCTTGGAATATCCGGTTAAGTTTACCGGCTTCCAGCCGCTCCCATGGTCGCTGGTTCCGTTGAAAAAGTATGCCGATCCACCCTTGGCTCCTCCGGAAACGCAAATGCAATAATGCCCGGCATACGGATGTTTCGTGCAGCGCAGGTTCACTTTGACCGTCCCATCGGTTCCCACTCCGTTGCCGGCAAACGATTCAGTATAGACATTCGGCGGGCACGGCTCCGGGGTGGTACTGAACTGAATGCTGACCGCATGGCCTAGAGCGTGACCAAACCGTGATGTCAGGCCTGCCGGAACGACCAAACGGTAGGTATGATCGTAAAGCAGTGATGAACGGCTTTTAATATCCACCCACCAGCCATGATGTGCCATCTTTACTTTCAATCCGTGCGAACCGGCACCGACGAGTCTTATGGCCGAAGTACTGCGAGGATTCAGCGGCGCATTAAATTTCAGTTGCATGGTCAAACCGGAAACGGCCACGCGAGCCGCCCCGTTCGCGGGAGTTGAGGCCGTCAGCCGCAGCGGCGGCTCGGCTGCGAGCGTGAATTCAATACGGCCGGCTTTGGCAAGCACGCGTCCCCCGGACGCGAACCGCAGGGAGGTGGGGATAACAAGCGTGTAACGGCGCGACGGTTGCAGGCTGTGTGCCAACGCGCACGCCAGCACCCGTCCGTCGTCCAGCAGAGTGGGAACCAGTTCCGGCGCATCCGGTCCTGACAGCGCAACGGCCCGTAAATCCGCGGGATTCAACGCCGCGCGAAACACAACATAAACGGTGTGAACTTCCCGGCTGACATGTTTCGCCCCCGCCCGCGGCAGGCTGGCCTGGATGGGGTTGTCCCGTTTTATCGGGGACAGGCTGTTGGCACAGGTGATCCGCCCCGGCAAGGCCACTAAAGCGCCCAAAACGCGCATCCCTTCGGTCGCTCGCACCAGCACCGGATAGTGGTGCGGGTTATATACCGCATAGGTGGTCACGCCAGTGCGGCCATTGTGGTAAACCGAACTTGTCGGAACGGTCAGATGAATATTCCACTGACGCGGTCCAAGTTGGTTATAGGCGTGCGCATCATAATAGGTCACGCCCGCTTCCATGTTATTTCGCACAATTGCGTTTTTTGCTTGCCATAAATGATCAAATTCCCGGCACGCCCAGGCGGGATCCGCCTGCGAGGCCTGCGCCAGAAGCACGTTACCCAGGTCGCCCATCGTGGCTATGTTACGATCTCCCAGGATTTTATGAAACAGCGTCCGGGCAAAGCCCGAATAGCGCACCAGGTAATCCAATCCGGGTGACTGCGGCAAACAATTGATGCCGTAGACCCAGCACGGATCGCCGCTGAAATATGTCCCAAACACACCCCCGCCGGACCAGACCATGCCGTACATGGGGTGTTTATATTGCGGCGGTAAAATATTTCCCGGCTCATTGAACCAGTAATCCAGTGCGGCGCGTGATTCCATGGCGTAGCCCATCGCGCCGGTAGCCCGCATGCGCGGGTTATGCAGCATCGTTCCCAGTAAATACAAACCGATCCATGACTGCATAGCCTCGGAACTCGATTCCTGATTTTCGCCTCCCGGAGAACTTAATCCGCCGGCCCAGGAATGGCCGGCCCAGATATCAAATGTCCGCAACACCGGGAAGCGCCGGCTCTTACGATTCCAATTGGCGTACTCTTTGGCTACCAGGGTGATCATGGGACCATATTTTTTCAGAAATGCCGGATCCTGCATCCCGAGCATCGCGGCACTGTACGTAAAGTAGCCATAGTGAAAATGTTGATCGTTAAAACTTCCCGAGCCATAGCTGGTGTGAAAACCCACCAGCGCCGGCCAGTTTTTATACCGCGCAAAATAATGGGCTTTTTCACCGGGCGTATAAGTCAACCAATCGGAGAGTGCACGGTAGGCTTCGGCACGCAAGGTCTTGTATTCCGCCTTGTTGTGCAACTCATGAGCCATGAGCATATATTGCGTAAAACGCAGAAGGTCTTTTCCGCCCCAGTAGGTGTCGTCACCATAATTTGAATTATCTGAACAGTGTTTCAGCAGCTTGGCCATGATGGCGGGACTGAAATGATCGGATTTGGCAAAGCTTCCCGGCGCCGGCAGCACCGGCAGAAAGCCCGAAAAATGCCAGGACAATTTAAAATTGTTTCCTCGGCTGGTTTTCATTTCCCCACGCGCAGTGACATACGCCGGGCCGTTGAGTTTCATGGAATACTGACTCTGCATCCACTGGTGCGGCAGCCACCCCTGCACCACTTCATTGGGGCTGCCCGGCACCATTGCCCGGGTTTGCACCGACCAGCGCGTATTAACCGCGCCGGTTTTTGCCCTGTATGCCCAATCAACAGTGCTGTTAATGGGGATGGAAGCGGCGCAAGTTGCGAAATATCGGGCCTGCCGCAGCGTTTGCAGCGGCGCGAACGCCGCGAAGGCTCGAGGATAAGATATATGAATATTTACGGTGTTACCACTGTTTGTGAAATGCGTGCCCGGCGGGACAAACACGGCGTAAAGCCGCTGATCAGCACGCACGATCAATTCCCGTCCACGATACGGAAATGCGATGGGTGTGCCTGTTGGTGTAAGGTACTGTCCCTTGCCCGTTGGCGTAATGGATAGTGTTACACCGTGCGGCTGCACCCACACCAGGGGCATGCCCTCGCCGAGTGTGACATCCATGTACCGCGACGCTGACTGCGGTAAACGGAACGTAAAGGTCCAGTCGCCCCAGTTTTTAATCAATACGCCGTTGGCACGGAAATTCAGGCCGGTGATCACCAGCGGACGGTTGCAATCCATATTCGTGCCGTCCGCATTGGAATGCTGGGGAAAAAACAATTGCAACCCGGTGTGCTTCGGATCTACCCGCCACGGATAGCTCCACAAAGATCCGCGGGGCTGGCCATTAAGCAGATCGGTCCAATATTTATTGGTGGGAATCGGCGGATGATTGCGCGGATGCACCAGCGGAAAGTGCCAGCTCAACATTCGCCCCAGATTGGGGCTCGAGCCCTTCGGCGGATACGACGCATACGACCCGCCGCCGGTCGGTACGGCCATCGGCGCCGCCCGGGCAAACAATGCCATCCCGGCAATTACAACGACCGCCGGTAGAATATGCCGTATCCATTGGGCCGCTCCGGCGACACACTGTTTGGCAAATCTCATAAGGGGACCTCCGGAAGAGCCTGAAAAAACAAATGGAGCTATGTTTTCGCGGTAGCCATCACGCGGGAACAACTAGTATGCTGTTGACATGTTGCGGTAAAGCAAAGTTCCCATCGCACTGGAGGCGGCGTGGCCATCCAGATACTCAACGCATGTGGAATTCTGATTGCCATGGCGATAGCGGATACCGTAGAGTCCGCCGGCGACATCGGCATTTCCAATAATTGGAAGCGGCTGGCTCGCCTGTGCGGGGTTGTTGTACCAATTATCTGAACCATCAATCCAGCCGGCGCACGTCCACGCACCGCTGGACTGCGCCGCGTCAACAAAATTGATGATCTCCTGGGGCCGATGTATCTCCATACGGTTGTGCAATGGCGTGGTGGTTGCGGCGGGCCAGCCCCAGGTATGCACCGAGCAATTCACGCCGTAGGTCAGCAAGAATTGATTTCCAGCATTGCCAATTGGCAGATGCGGGTTGTAAGCTGCGGGGCATGTGTAAACCGTAACGCCGGAGTCCGCGTTATTTGTAACCGCGCCGATTCCGCCGGTGGTGACGTAGGGATTCAGCAGATTTGTCCATGCCGAGGCCTGCTGTCCACCGCCCGGCATATTCTGAACCTGCCACGCGGTGAATTCGTTACCCATGTATGTGTTGCAATACATCTGATCGCCGAAGCCAAGTTCACGGAGATTGCTTAAACAGCCAATGTTCTTTGATACAGCCATCGCATTTTTCAGCGCCGGCAGCAAAAGCGAAATCAGAATCGCAATGATGCTGACCACCACCAGCAGTTCAACAATCGAAAAACCGCGCCCCGCCGCGTGGCGGCCGGCGCTTCGGTCAAAGGCTGACGAATTCATACACACCTTCTCTTTTATACGGCACATCGCTCATGACTGGGGGCACCACCCAAAAACCCGGTCACCGGCGCGGGTAATGCTGTTTGCCTGCCGCCATCCACCGGATTCAAACTTGGCGCCGCCGTAACAGCAGCAGGCCCGCACCGCCCAGAGCCAGCAGCGCGGCGGTTGCCGGATCAGGCACAGAACTCACGCCGATTTCCATTCCGCCGACGTCAAATTCACCGGTCGAGCCTGCGGGCTTCTGGAATGCAAACGTGTAGGATGAATAACCGGTCAGGCCGGTCGTGCCATACCATTGGCTGTGGTCGGGAACATTTACTGTGGCCAGTGCCGCGGGAACGGAGGATCCCTGCAGCGTTGCCTGAGAGACCGTTCCGCCATATATGGCCACTTCGCCGCCAAAATTCTGGATGCTGTTGATAAAGTAAACAGCCAGAGAGTCCGCCGCGTTCAGGCCGGTAAGCGAATAAGTTACCGGTTGCCTCACCGATGCGTTACCGGTGTTGGAGAAAAGGAAATTGCCGGTCAATCCATTGGGATCAGTTGGCGATGTCGCCGCGGCGACATCATAATTTCCCACCGCGCTGGTAGCCTGCAAACTGTATGAGCCAAGGCCGTACACTGTACCGGTGGTTGAAAAGTTTGAGCCTTGCGTGCCGCCATTGCTGGCGTATTCGGGCGTCACGGCTGCAAGGCCGCCGGTGAAGCCGGTGAATACCGACGCGTGGGGATAGTTGGCGTTGGTTGCCACTACTTCAGTTGGAAACCCAAAGCTTACACCATAACCGACGGAACTCGCGCGGGCCGCACCAGTCGCCAGAAGCAATGCCGGAACCGCCGCCACCAACGCTTTCACATACGAACACGTCATAAATCTTCTCCTTCGCAAACATACGGAACGGCCCCGGGTACAATTCTACCAGGGAGCACCGCCGGGGCCGGGAAACATAAGCGTACAACTTAAACAACTGGAGAACGAACCGACCGCCGCCGCAGAGCCAGCAACGCTACCGCGCCGACCGCCACCAGGCTTGCCGTTGCCGGGATCGGCACAGCCGACGCGCCAGCGGAGGTAATGGTTATCAGCGCACCGGAGAGATCGAATTCACCGCTGCCCCCGGCGTTATTGAGGAAGTTAAGATTATAGGAGGTTGATCCGGTATACGTGCCAGCGTCAGTAAACGATGTGTCTGTGCTGATAGCAGTCGGCTGCGCGTTGCCGGAAGCGGGTGAAATCGTGACGCTTGGCTCATTTCCAGTTTGAAAACTTTCAATAAATTGAAAATCAACCGTAGCGCTGGCGGAAACGCCGCTGAGCGTCGCGGTTAACGGTGTCGAGCCATTGCCAAAGAAAAATGCGGTGTTAAGCCATTGGATGTCGGTGGTCGGCGTACCGGCGGTAATACCATTTTGGATGTTATAGTTATTTCCATTGATCGCGAAAGACGCTGAGCCGAGCGTGTAGGTAGTCGTGTTGACGCTGTTAAATGCCGGTGCCGTGAACGACGCAACCTGCACGCCGGAGGCCCAGCCGGTGTAAGGCGTGTAAAGCGTCGGGGCAAATTGCAGGCCATAAGTTACCGTGCTGGCATTCGCCAGTGGTGCGGCCGCAAGAACCGCGGCAGGAAGCAGTCCAACCAGAAGAGCCTTCATTTTTCTGCTGAGCATACTCTTTCTCCTTCACATTTGAGAAGCCATTAAGAAAAAGATCCCGCGGCAGACGTTCCGCAGGAGACACACATTTCCGCTTCGCAGCGACCCGGTCCGATGGACCGATAACATAATCAGTCACTGCAACTGTTTCAATATAACAAATAATAATCCATGCCGGCGGAATTGTCAAATATTTTTCCATTTTTTGTCTAACACCGCCGAACCAAGCCGTAAGCCAGGTTTATCGGACCGGACGGACAACCGAGCTCCGTCTCACGTGTACAGCATCGGTCAATAATCAAGAACCTCAAACGGACTTCGGCCATGCGCCACGATGGATTTAAGCCACCGCACGCCCGTTACAATTCCATCGCCATCTTTGCTCTCGAAATTCCTCTTCCTTGCAACTGCCGGAAATTAACACGGTGATGTGCCATATTTGCGCGTTTGCAACTCGGACGGAAGCAGTATCCATGACCGCCGGGTGTTGGCACCTGCTGAAGCGGAAAATATATACCCCATCAGCCCGACAGGTTCCATACCATCGAAACATCAGCAATCTTGCGGGATCTCTACTTCCTGCGCATAATCACATCCGCAGATAAAACAGATGCGAATTCTTGAGGCATTGAATTCGCAAGAGATCACATGCGGGAAGTAAAACGAACCGGCGATCCGCCGCGCGGCACTAAACGCCGCAACGCCGCAGGCTCAACCCGCATGCCCATGGCCTGGAAACCGCCCGGATAACAATCAGGCCATGAAGCCGGAGGTCACCAGGTATCAGGAGCAAAACACCCATTCCGGTGCAGTGGATACTTGATCATAT
>JAKBBN010000037.1 GCA_021808485.1 Planctomycetota bacterium
ATGAGCAAGTTGCCAGAGCCGTTGCTTCGAGTTGTCCCAACCTGCGGGCCATACTGGCATTATATTTCAAGATAATTGCCTGTAAAGCAATAGTGCGAAAATATAATAACCAGCCCATCTATTGGTCGGCTTTGGCGTTATGCGCAAGCCAAGTATTTTTGCTGCAAAACTTGACATCCAATCTTGATCACACCTTGCCGTTTTCGCTACCGCCGGCGGACAGATATGTTCGACGCTGGTAGAGCGCAAACACTTCACGATTGGTAACCAATCCGCATCGCCGTGCGCACCATTGCAACAATTCCCGCCTTGATTGCTGCTGGAAGTTGCGTCCAGAATTCGGCGACCATTGCAAAATCCGGATCAGCATCGGATGATGGTGCTACTTTTGGTGCAACAGAATTTGTTTTCTGTGGATTTTCAGGGGTTTTTGCAGCATTGCTGTCGGATTCGATCCCCAGCGGCCTCACTTTTCAGGCGTCCACCAAAACGCCTTCGTCCTGTTCATCGCCGGTTGCCTGTAAGGACGGCAAGGACGGATCACATTCCGATAAGCTCCGCGGCGCCGGCTGCACGAAAGCTAGAAAGATTTTTTTGGCGACCGCCGACCCGGCGCATGTACCCATGCTGGTCGCACGCCATATAAAGATTACTGCACCGCACTGAAGACACCATCGGAGGGCCGCAATGGCCATTCAACTGAGCTATGCGGTCCAGGCCGACCAGAGCACGATTCGCTCCAGTGTAACCAAAGGCCATTAAGGCATTCGTTTCCTGAAGTTACGGAGATTCCAATTTGAAGTTGCAGTGCCCAAATTGCAATGCGGAATTCCCGCCGACGGATGTCAATGTTACGGACAATATCGCCTATTGCCGCTCGTGCAATGAAGCTTTTACCATAAGCGGGCTTTTGGGGCATGGGCCGACGGTACGCCCGGCGCTGCCGGACCCAACCATGAACATTCCCAAAGGGTGCTGGTACCGGGAGACGATGGACGGCTGGATAGCGGGCGCCACCACGCGATCACCCGTCGCATTTTTTATTATACCGTTCATGTGCATCTGGTCCGGTGGATCGCTGGGGGGCATTTATGGCACACAGATTGTACAGGGCAAGTTCGACTTGTTCATGTCGCTCTTTGGGATTCCATTTTTGCTTGGGTCGCTATTGTTGTGGAGCATTGCCATCATGTGCGTGGCGGGCAAAGTGGAATTAACCGCTTCCGGTGAAGACCTGACTGTTTTTACCGGAGTGGGCAAACTGGGCTGGACAAAGAAAATCACAATTACCCAGGCGTCACGCGTGTATACTTCGGGTATTAATTACCACTATCCCGGCAGCAACAACGTGAATATTATTATTGAAGGACCTCCCAATACCCGCTTCGGATCCGGGCTTTCTTTCGTCCGTCAGATGTTTTTAGCGCAGCTTCTTCGTTATAAATTCGGTCTGCCTGAATAGCCCGGCCGTGGAATAATGCCGATCAACCGCCGGGCTCGGTCTTTCTTTCCACAGCCGCCCGCAGAATTTCCGCGGTGCGCGCCAGGTGCAGGGAATTTTTTCCAAATCCTTCCACCGCGCCGGCATCGACCGCCGCCCGCTGCGCGTCGGGAAAATTGCTGACCAGCATCAACGGCGGGCATCCCGGCTTATTTTTCATATTTTTGATTACATCCAATCCGGGAGTACCATCGGCATCCAGAATTCGATTGATCAGAATCAGAGCATAACGGTGGCGGGCCAGGCATGCGTCCATATCCGCGGCCGTTGCCGCCCGGTCCACAACCGCCCCGGTCGACTGATGCACAAAATCCGCGATCGCGGTGTGATCAAATCCGCATTGCCCGACATCCAATACCCGCAAAAATCCGGCCATTTATTTACCCTAAGCAACTGTTTTAACCTGGTTTACGCAATGCCCTGCGCCGGCACAAACGGCAGTTCCGCAACCCCGGCGGTTGCTTTTCCGCGGCTTGTATACACATCAAATTCCGCGCCGATTCCGCCGCGGCTGCTTTCCACATAGGCCAGCCCGACCGGCACATTGCCCAGCAGCGGCGACATGCAACTGCTGGTCACCATGCCGACGGTTTTGTCATCCGCGCGTAATTCCGCACCGGCCAGGGGTACGGCATCACCACGGATTTTTATTCCCACAATACGCCTGGCACTTTGATTGCGCACATGCATGCGCGCCACCACTTCCTGGCCCAGATAACACCCTTTCCGCGGATGCACACTCCGCGCATACCAGTGGGCCAGTTCAAGAGGCAGAGTCTGCTCGCTGAAATCAATTCCAAAAAGCGGCGTGCCGGCCTCAATGCGCGCGATATTAAATGCCGACCAGCCGACGGCCCGCAGATTAAATTCCGATCCCGGCCGGTCATTCACCCGGGCGGCATGCTCCATCAGGCCGTCCCACAAAACCACGGCCGCATCCGCGGGCACTATCAAATCCCATTGCGGTTCGCCGCAAAGATTATTTTTGAACGCGGTTACCGGGATCGTTTTTCCCCCGGCGGCAAGCAAACCATTGCCAACGGTATACAGGCCTTCGGAAAGCGCCAATCCGCCCGGCGGTGCAAGCCGCACCAAAAGCGCGGCGCCAGCCGGGCCGCAAAGCGAAAATCGCCGAATAACGGCGGAGCAATCTTTTATCTGCACATCCTCGGCAAACAAATATTGATTAAGAAAGGCACAGGTCTGGCCGATCAGGCGGGCATCAAGTTCCAGCAGTGTGCGATCAGGCAGATTCAGCACATACATATCCGCGGTGATCCGTCCCTTGGTATTCAGCAGCAACGCGTAGCAGCCGCAACCGGGCGCCAATGACTTAATGTCATTGGTCAGAAGATTGTTCAAAAAGGAGAGCCGGTCTTTTCCGGTAAGTTCCAGCACACTCCGATGCGGGCAATCCATCAGGCCGGCGCCCTTGCGAATCGCGGCGTACTCAATTTCCGGTTGACCGAAACTTTCAACGATCTGTATCAGCGGACCATAAGGCAGGAAGGTGGCCTCGGCCTGTTCGTGCGTTTTTTGCAGGGGGTTTTCGACGATCACATTTTCACCCGCAGTCTTCGGCGCCATTCGACGATGGTTGGATACCGCAATTATCCTTTGTTACGCGCCGGAGTCAGGTGCCGACGAATCACCCCCATATTGTAGGGCAGCGCGAGAATTGCTGCTGCCCCGGGATCCGCTTGCGATGTTTATCGTGTTGCATAATTTTCCCCATTGGTTACCCGTCCTTACCCGCAATGGAATGCCCGGCTAATGCGACCGGCTACCGCTGAAAAACCCTTTGACTGGAAAGCCCCGGATGATACGCCGGACCTGGCCGCCCCGAAAATATCCCTCCGGACTCCGCCCGATGATAAGATGCTTGCAATCCTGCGACTGCGGCGCTTCAAGGGGTGTAACGGTACTGCAGGCCATTTACCTCACCACACGACAGGCGTCCGATATATCTGCCGATGGCATAGACATGCCTTTATGTATCCGCCCGCCGGTCCGGGCCCGGCAATATTTCCGGGCGGGGCTGATTATTGCGTGACAGGGCGATTTTCCATTATTGCGGCCAAGGATGGTCCGATCCCATGGCTTTCAGTACCATAACCGTCCGGACGTTGTCCGCGACCCCATCGCCTTCATGATCCGCGCGGGCCGGCTTGCCGCGGCCGAATTTCTCCTCCGCCGCGCAACGCATTCACGGACAGTTTGGCCCGCGGCCCCAGTGCAATTATGATTCATCAATGGCGATCAGGATGCCGCCGGTGTTCGGATAAGGATTTCCTTTCAATGGCTGATGCCCAACACGAAAATAACTCCGGTTCGCCTGCAACCGGACCGGCCAAAACCGGTGAAAGTTTTGTGCGCCATGCCAATCTGATGTCCAAACTTACCTTTCTTTCGCGCATTTCCGGGCTGCTCCGGGACAAAACGTGCAGTTATTTTCTTGGCGTGGGCACCACATGGTCCGCATTCTGGATTGGCTTTCAATTTCCTAATTTATTCCGCCGCATATTTGGCGAGGGCGCCCTGACGGCGGTCTTTCTTCCGGTTTACACCCGTGTGCGAACCGAATCCGGACAAGAGGCGGCAACCAGCCTTGCCGGCACCGTGTTAAAACTTCTTTCGCTGGTGCTGCTTACCATTGTGCTGGCGGGCGAAGCCGTGGTGGTTCCCATTGCCCTGTCCCATTCGGTCCTGCCGCAAAACCGCTTGGCTGCGGCCATGGTGGCCATTATGTTGCCCTACTGCATTGCCATTTGCGCCACCGCGTTGCTGGCGGCGATGGCCTCCGCCCACGAACGGTTTACCGCCCAGTCCTTAACGCCCATCATCGCCAACGGCGCGATGATTCTTGGCGCCGCCGTTCCGGTGATGATCCTTACGCGGCACTATCCATTGCAATCGCGCATTGTATGGGTGGCCGCGGCTGTAGTGGCATCCGGCGCGGTGCAATTGGGGATCATGCTGCTTAGCGTACGGCGCGGCGGCGTGCACTTGTCCGGCGGGCGGCGGATTTTTGATACGGCCCATAAAGATGTAGTGATCCCCGCCGTTCGGCAGATTACCCGCAGAATGGCCCCCATGATCGCCGGCCTCTCCGCCGTGCAGTTGAACACCTTTCTGGATTCGCAGATCGCATGGTGGTTTTCACCTGACGGCCACGGCGGACATGTCCATTTCTACCTGTTCGGCCGCCTCATGCATGCCGCAATGCCCGCCGGCGCTCTGGGAAAACTTTCCGTCGCCCAGCGCATTTATCTGCTGCCGGTGGGCATCTTTGGAGTAGCCACGGCCACCGCTCTTTTTCCGCAGTTGTCCCGCGCCGCGGTAAAAGGGAATATGGATGAAGTTAAACACCTCACCCGGGCGGCGATGCGAAAAAGCCTTTTTTTGAGCCTGCCGGCCGCCGTCGGCATGATCATCATCGCCCATCTGCTGATTTCCGTCATCTACCTGGGCGGGCGGGTAAACGCCGCGGACGTTAACCGCGCGGTATGGGCTGCACGCTGGTTCTGCGCCGGCATCTGGGCATTTGAACTTCAAATGATTCTGGTGCGGGTATTTTATTCGTTGGATGATGCGATAACGCCCATGAAAGTGGCCGCCGGCATGGTGCTGCTTAACATCACACTGAATCTGATACTTATTTGGCCGATGCAGGAAGGAGGCATCGCGGCCAGCACCAGCATTTCCGCCGCGATTCAATGCCTGCTGCTGCTGCTGATTCTTCGGCGCCGGATTGGACCGCTGGGAATCCGCGCGCTGCGATTTGATGTGCTGAAAACCGCCGTCACCACCGCAGCCATGGCCGTTGCCGCGGTCGGGCTGGACCGGCTGCTGCGGCAAATTCCCCTGTTATCCGACCGCCATGGTTTGATCGCCGCAGCCATCCGTCTGCCCTTGGTACTGCTGGCGGCGGTCGTTGTGTTTACGGCAGTTGCCCGCCTGCTGAAAATAAGCGAACTGCGACAGGCACCGGTCATTAACCGGTTTGCCGGTCGTTGAAACTTCCGATCGCCTTGGCCGCGAGCCGCGTCGGGCAGGGTCGGGCAATGGCCATACAAAGAGGTGTGCGATGAGTGACAGTCATCATCAATCCGCCGGGGCATCGGGGACTGCGCCTGATAGTGCCGCCAAACCGCACGGCAAGCCCGAACCGCTGTGGGTGCCGGTCTGTGCGTCGCTTTTTGCCTGCGGTATTTTCATGCTGCTGCCGCCAGGGTTGTTGCCGGTCGCCCGAACCACACTGCCGATCGTTCTGATCCCGCTGCTGGCCATCTGGATTATTCTGTATCAGTTCAACCAATTCGGACCGACGCGAATCATCGGGCACTGCGCCACGGCGGTGCTGACCGCATTTGTGGCCACGGCCCTGGCCATTCTGGTATACGCCATACCCCATCACACACAACAGCCCGCACTGATGTTGCAATCAGCGGCGATCCTTTGGGTAACCAATATCGTGGTATTTGCCCTGTGGTACTGGCGGCTGGATGCCGGCGGGCCCCACGCCCGCGCCATGCGGGGCCATCACGAGGAAGGCTGCTTCCTGTTTCCACAAATGGCCCTGACGGGCGGCCGGGCCAAAGGCTGGTCGCCCCGCTTTGTCGATTATCTGTTTCTGGCGTTTAACACCAGTACGGCCTTTTCCCCCACGGATACCGCCATTCTTTCCCGGTGGGCCAAATTGCTGACAATGCTGCAATCCGTTATTTCACTGGGGCTTGTGGCACTGGTAGCCAGCCGGGCGATCAACATTATTTAAAAAATGCGCCGTGCCGCAACTTCGCCGGCGGCCGGCTTCGGGTACAGGCGGGGAAAATAAACAGCCGACGGCGAGAGTCGAACTCGCAACCTACGGTTTACAAAACCGTTGCTCTGCCATTGAGCTACGTCGGCAGACAGGACAAGAAGGCGCAAAATCGCGCATCAAGCCTGCAATTATGCGGCATCCGGGAGTCATCATAACAGCGGCGGCCATACGGGCCAAGTCTGGACTGCCAGCCTGACCGCCCCACCGCGTAAGCAATATGACCGCGCCAGTCCTGAACGCCATAAACATTCGGCAGATTTGCCGGCGGCCCCGCCTCGGTTAAACTCGTTTTAGAATGAGTGAGAAATTTAACGATCATCCAACCCGGTCCGCTTCGGAAAAATTACATGCCAAGCCCGTCATCGGCTTGACGGGCGGAATCGGTGCGGGAAAATCCGCGGTGGCCGCCGGTTTCAGGCAATTGGGCTGCGCCGTGATTGATTCGGATAAACTGGCTCATGACGCCATTAATGCCCCGGAATGCGTGGGGCAATTACGAAATTGGTGGGGCGATGCGGTTTTAGCCGCCAACGGCACCGTAAACCGTGCCGCCGTGGGCCGCATCGTATTTGCCGACCAGGCGGAATTGCACCGGCTTAATGAACTTTTGCATCCCATGGTCCTGAAAAACCGGCTTATTTTGCTAAATAATTATTTTTCCCAGCCGGATATCGTCGCCATTGTGTTGGATTCGCCACTTTTGGGCGAAACTGGCTTGGACCGCGAATGCGATGCGGTGGTGTATGTTCACGCCTCGAAATCTACGCGATTACGTAGAGTAATGGCCGCTCGCAGCTGGGATGGCGCACAGCTGGCCGCCCGTGAATTGAACCAATGGTCTCTGGACAAAAAGAGGAAAATAGCGCAATATATTATTAACAATGATGATGATCAGGCGGACATCATTGTGCAAATCCGTCAAACGCTTTCTAGGATATTAGCCGGATTTAAGCAATAGCGGACGCAGCTTTGGTTGACCTTTAATGAAACCCACCAAACCTTGTTTTAGTGAAAATCGTTTGACAATGCCGCGGCACTTGCCATGGGTCAATGGGTTTGATATTATACCAGTGGCTTGAGTGAGAGCTGGCCGCTACCACCTGTAAAGCATGTGCATCCTTCGCAAATCCCGCGTGTTTGGATATCGCATCAGTTTTTCGTGTTAAAGGGTTTGTCGGGATTTGACCGATAACAGAAGTTGAGCAGAGCAACCTTTGTTTGACTCCAAAATGGCCGCAGTTGCCAAAAAGGCGTTAATCAGCAGCATCAATAATTGTTAATGAGACATTTTCGTTCGATTGCAGCGTGCAATCGACATTCTAATCGGTTCCCCGGTGTTTTCCTGTATTTCTGCGCCGGGCAAATGGGATCACCCATCGCAATGCCGAAAAAGCATATTTAAGGAGGCCAAAAAAATGGCACGTACCACAAAAAAGAAATCCGCACCCGCACCCGTTGAAGAACCATCCACCTCGGGCAATGACTCCCCGGCCGAAGCCACCCAAACAGCGATCGAAGAAGCACCCGCCAAGACCGAAGCGACCGTCCCGGCCGGCGACGTGGACGGCAACCGAATCGCCGCGCCGGTTGATGAGGCGGTAATTGGATCGGCCATGGTCGGAGCCGGTCCCATCGACGACGACGATGTCATTTATGATGAAGAAACCCATCAGAAATACGAACAGGTAAAACGGAGCGAATTGCACCTGATTGACCTGCAGAAGATGACCGTGGCGGAACTGCACGAAATCTGCAAAAAGGAGGTCATTGAGGACTATATCGGCCTGAAAAAGCAGGACCTGATTTTCAAAATCCTGAAAAAACGCATCACGGACAACGGCATGATGGTGGGCGAAGGCGTCCTGGAGATTCTGCCGGACGGCTTTGGATTTCTGCGTTCTCCGGAATACAACTACATACCCTGCCCGGACGACATTTATGTATCGCCATCGCAGATTCGACGGTTCGGGTTGCGCAACGGCAATATTATCACCGGTCAAATCCGGCCGCCCAAGGAATCGGAGCGTTATTTCGCGCTTCTGCGGGTGGAAGCGATTAATTTCGAAGACCCCAACATGCTCACCGAAAAGGTGAACTTTGAAGACCTTACTCCGCTGCACCCGAATAAGCGAATATTTCTGGAAACCGTGCCGGAAGAAATCAACATGCGCATCGTGGACATTGTAACCCCCATAGGCAAGGGGCAGCGCATGTTGATCGTAGCGCCGCCGCGGACAGGAAAAACCGTCCTCCTGCAGAAGGTGGCCAATGCCATCACCGCCAATCATCCTGAAGTTTATCTGATCATTCTTCTGATTGACGAACGGCCGGAAGAGGTTACCGAAATGCAGCGGGCCACCAAGGCGGAAGTTGTCAGCTCCACATTTGATGAGCCGGCGAGCCGCCACGTGAGTGTAGCGGAAACCGTCATCGAAAAGGCCAAACGCCTTGTGGAGTACGGCCGCGATGTGGTGATTCTGCTGGATTCCATCACCCGTCTGGCCCGGGCCTACAACACGGAAGTTCCCCACTCCGGAAAAATTCTGACCGGCGGCGTGGATGCCAATGCCCTGCAGAAACCGAAGCGGTTCTTCGGTGCGGCGCGCAATATTGAAGAAGGCGGATCGCTGACGATTATCGGCACCGCACTGGTGGATACCGGATCCAAGATGGACGAAGTGATCTTTGAGGAATTCAAAGGCACCGGCAACAGCGAACTGCATCTGGATCGCCGGCTGGTGGAGCGCCGCACCTATCCGGCAATTAATATCGCCGCCAGCGGAACCCGCAAAGAAGAGCTTCTGCTGGATAAACGGGAACTGGAACTCATATACCGCCTGCGGAAAGTGCTTTCCGACATGAATCCCATTGAAGCCGTTGAACTGCTGAAGAACCGGCTTGAAAAGAAGGGTACGAACCGCGAATTCTTGCTGACCATGAACCTGGATTAAAACCTCGGCACGCATGGTGTGCCCCGACACGCAGCCGGAGCGGTTTTGCACCGAATGCGTCGGCACTATTTCAATAATGCACCGCAGCCGCCCCGCAAAAGGGCGGCTTTTTTTCGCCCGGCCGCACCCAATACGGTCAATGAAAAAGCCGGTGGCTTGCCCAATGGACCGGCTTTAAGATTTGAACGCGGATCAACCGCGAATTTTATGAACATCCCAGTGAATTGCCGCAGTTCAGGCATTTATAGCAGCTGCCGTTGCGAACGGTAATGCTGCCGCAGGTGCAAACGGGTGCATCTCCCATCAGCGTGGCCATCTGTTGGGACAGCGCGGACGCAGCCGGCATCTCCCCCGTCTGCGGCTGGGCAAACCGATCCGCCGCCAGAAGAACGGTTCCGGATGCCACCGCCGCCGGTTCAGCCTTGCGCGAGTTGCCATTGCCGTGGCCGTGTTCATGCCCCGCTTTAACCGGTTTCATCGCCGTACCGACCACCGCCAGATCATCGGTTGCACCCAGTCTCACGGCGGCGCGATCCATGAACTTGACGTCATGCAAAGGTTGCAAATCCGGCTTTGCTTCGCCGTGATGGCGCTGCGGGGCATTGGCCGCATGATATCCAGGAATAAATTTCATTCCCATCCATCGAACCAGGTAGTCCATCATGCTTTTGGCCATGGGAATATCCGCATTGGTGGTCATGCCGGCCGGCTCAAATCGCATATGTTCAAATTTCCGGACAATGGCTTCCAGCGGCACGCCATATTGCAGGTTCAGGGAAATAAGCGTGGCGATGGTATCCATTAAGCCGCCGACGGTGCTTCCCTGTTTGGCCATGGTGATAAAGACCTCACCGGGACTGTTGTCGTCAAACAAACCGCAGGTGATGTACCCTTCATGGCCGGCGATATCAAACTTGTGCGTAATGCTGTTGCGTGTGTCCGGCAGGCGGCGCCGCAGCGGTCGATGCACCACTTTTTCCACAATGCGCTCCACCACACCGCCGGACTGCCCGGACGGACGCGTATCCACCGAACCGGCCGCGATGGCCCCATTGCCCAGCACGGCCGGAGTGGGATCACCACAGGCATTGCAGGCCGCGGCGGATTCCACCTTCAACGCATCAATATCGCTTTCCGCGTTGTCATCATCGGAAGTGGAATTCAAGGGTTGGCTGAGCTTGGAACCATCGCGATAAAGCGCCACAGCCTTAAGCCCCAAGGACCAGCTTTCGCGGTAGGCTTCTTCAATATCCGCCACGCCCACTTCGTTGGGCAGATTGATGGTTTTGCTGATCGCTCCGCTGATAAACGGCTGGGCGGCCGCCATCATGCGGATGTGTCCCATGTGATGAATGAATCGCTTGCCCTTGCGGCCGCAGCGATTGGCGCAATCAAACACCGCCAGGTGCGATTCCGCCAGATACGGGGCGCCTTCAATGGTTTGGGCTCCGCATACCACGTCGTTGGCTTCCCGAATCTGACGTTGGGTAAAACCAAGCGCCTTGAGCAGGTTGAACGACGGATTTTTCCACTGCTCCGGGGCAATGCCCAGGCGGGTCATGGTTTGTTCACCCAAAGACCATGGGGAAAAGGCGAAGGCTATTTCGAAAACCGCGGGCAGACAACCTTCAATTTTGGCCAGATCCTCATCCGTGAAACCCTTGGCCTTTAATGTGTCCCGGTTGATATGGGGCGCATTGTTCAGGCTCAGTGTACCCATGACATATGTCAGGATATCTTTAATCCGGCTCTCCGAATAGCCGAGATTTTTCAACGCCGGTTCAATGGATTGATTGGCGATTTTGAAATATCCGCCGCCGGCCAGTTTCTTGAATTTCACCAAGGCAAAATCCGGCTCCACTCCGGTGGTGTCGCAATCCATCAACAGGCCGATCGTGCCTGTGGGCGCAATGACGGTGGTTTGCGCATTGCGGTAGCCGTATTTCTCGCCTAAAGCCACAGCGTTGTCCCACGATTCCCGGACGGCGGTCAGCAATGCGCTGTCCGCGGGAGTGGAATCAAATTGCGACGCGTCAATGACCACGGGCTTCACCGCCAGATGGTCAAAGGCTTTTTCATCCGCCCAGGCGGCGGCCCGGTGGTTTTTCATCACCCGCAGCATGTCGGCGCGATTGCGGTGATATCCGGGGAAAGCGCCAAGTTCGCCGGCCATGCGGGCGGAAGTGGCATAACTTTCCGCCGTCATCAAAGCGGTGATCGCCCCGCATATCGCCCTGGCTTTGTCACTGTCATAGGGAATACCCGCAACCATCAGCATGGAACCGATATTGGCGTAGCCCAGGCCAAGCGTGCGATATTCATAGCTGAGCCGGGCAATTTCACGGCTTGGATACGCGGCCATGAGCACGGAAATTTCCAGCACAATGGTCCAAAGCCGGCAGGCATGGCGGAAGCCTTCAATATCAAATTCCCGGGTGGCGGGATTAAAAAGTTTCATGAGATTAATGGACGCCAGATTGCACGCGGTGTTATCCAGGAACATATATTCGCTGCACGGATTGCTGGCATTGATCCGGCCGCTTTGCGGACAGGTGTGCCATTCATTGATCGTGTCATCATACTGCACGCCCGGGTCCGCACAGCGCCATGCGGCAAAACCGATCTGTTCCCAAAGTTTGCGCGCCTTTATTTTCTTGTGCACTTTACCGGTGGTGCGGGCGATAAGCTCCCAATCCCCATCCTTTTCAACCGCGGACAGAAATTTATTGGGAACGCGCACGGAATTGTTGGAATTCTGGCCGGAGACGGTGGCGTAGGCCTCGCCGTTAAAATCATAATCCAGTTTCAGATGCATTTTGGCGGCGAGTTCCTGCTGATCCCTGGGCAGATGCTTCAAGCCTTCGACCAGTGCGGCAACTTTTATCTCCTCGCGCACTTTCCAGTTCACAAACTCCTCAATATCCGGGTGGTCCAGATCCAGGCAGACCATTTTTGCCGCGCGGCGGGTGGTGCCGCCGGATTTGATCGCCCCCGCCGCCCGATCGCCGATGCGCAGGAAGCTCATCAAGCCGGAGGACTTTCCACCGCCGGAAAGGGCCTCATCTTCTCCACGCAGACGGGAAAAATTCGCCCCGGTGCCCGAACCATATTTAAAGAGTCTGGCTTCGCGAACCCACAGGTCCATAATGCCGCCGGAATTCACCAGGTCGTCATCCACGCTTTGAATGAAGCAGGCGTGCGGTTGCGGATGGGTATAGGCATCCGAGGCCTCCTGCAACTGCTGGGTTTGGGGATCCACATACCAGTGGCCCTGTGAAGGACCGGTCAGTTGATAAGCGAAATTCAGCCCTGTATTGAACCATTGCGGCGAATTTGGCGCGGCAAGCTGGGTCAACAGCATAAAGGCCAGTTCATCGTAAAAGGCCTGCGAATCTTCCTGAGTATCAAAATAACCATGCTGCCGGCCCCAGTGCGTCCAGCAGCCAGCCAGCCGATGCACAACCTGTTTTACGGATCGCTCCGGGCCCGTCTTCTGTCGGCCGTCGGCATCCAGTATCGGTTTGCCGGCGGCATCCACCTGCGGGATGCCGGCCTTGCGGAAATATTTGCTGACCATGATATCCGTAGCCAGTTGCGACCATGCGGCCGGGACTTCCGCATCCTTCATTTCAAATACCACACTGCCATCCACATTGGTGATGCGGCTGGTGCGTTTGGCGAAGGGAACGGTTGAATAGACATCAACACCGGGTTTGGTAAAACGGCGCGTGATTTTCATGGTGAACTTCTCCTGCTTCCGTGCAATTGGTGAGTAAACAAAAACTGTGCCTGTCAAAAGACTGCGGCCCGCGGCGAACCATGCGCAGGCAATTCCACGGCCGCTTATCGTTATCCCCGGCGGCTGCGATGCAGCCCCAAAGAAAGCCGAAAAAAAGCCGGCGAAACCCCATCCTGCGGATCCGCCAGCGCGACCATCCCGGCCGCGCATCCGGATTTCGCAGCCAAAACGGGAGTGGAATTTGTAATTTGTCAATCCGATCCGTCCGGACCGCCCGGGGGCAACACCCGTTCGGCGGATTCCGGGAAACCGGCTCGTTATTATCGTCCGGCGGGCATCCTGCCCGCTTTACCCTGCGGCGCCAACACCGGCGAGCGCAACATATTTTCCCGCGGCACTCGCCGCGGCTCTCTTCCGCCGTTAATCAACTTTGGGCAGCGTAAGCCCGGGCTGGTCCTGATATTTCCCTTTTTTGTCGGCATAACTGGTTTTACAAACTTTTTCTCCGCGCAAAAAGATAATTTGCGCGATCCCCTCATTGGCATAAATCTTCGCCGGCAGCGGCGTTGTATTGGAAATTTCGATTGTGATTTTGCCCTTCCATTCCGGTTCCAGCGGGGTCACATTCACAATAATCCCGCATCGGGCATACGTGCTTTTGCCCACGCAAATCGCCAGTATGTCGCGGGGAATTTCAAAATATTCCACGGTTTCGCACAAGGCAAAGCTGTTGGGTGGAATCAGGACAAAGCCATCCTTGGACGCGTCCACATCCACAAAACTGCGGGCGGAGAACCGCTTGGGGTCCACCACTTCGGAATTAACGTTCGTAAAAATCTTGAAACTCGGCCCCACCCGCACATCATAACCGTAGCTGGAAACACCGAAGCTCACATGACCCGCACGCTTGATTGATTGCTCAAAGGGCTCAATCTGAATTTCTTGTTCAATTTGTGAATCAGCCAGAATGCCCATGATGTGCCTGCACTTATAATCTCAAAACTCGCCGGTTCACACCAATTGACCTGGCCGCAAAACGCAACCGGTGTCCTATTGGAATTGAACCGAAAGTTCGGTGTTTGTTAGTATATCGTATCTTGATCACCAACTCAAGATTTGAACCAGTGTCCCATGAGCCTGCAATCAAAAATACGGACCTCATATTCTTTCAAACGGTGGAGCGAAGGGGCATTCTTCTAAAACCCGTTAGCTAACCGTGAAAGAACCATTAAGGTCATCACTTTAACTACTTTAACACTATCCATTGTGGTGTCAACCGAACCGATAACTAAATATTGAACAACAACTTTTCCACCGTCATAACTCATTTTATTCAATAAACTTGTAGCGGATCAAAAATATTCCACTACCGCTTGTGGTTATAAATATTACCTGTTGGGAAATATCCCAATTCATGTTCTCCCTTCCAAGCTAAAAATATTGCCGTACTGCCCTGCTTTCCGATTTCGGCCGCGGCAAGTACACTTCTGCACATGCCCAGCAAGCAAAAAACTGCGGACCAAGTGGATATTTCCCATCTTTTGCCGCCCAATTCATTATTTTCCGGTCTGATTCTGCAATGGTTTGACCTCGCCGCCCGCCACATGCCATGGCGAAAATCACGCGATCCGTATGCCATCTGGATTTCAGAAGTCATGCTCCAGCAAACACAGGTGCAGACAGTAATTCCCTATTTTTTGCGATTTCTGGCGGCATTTCCCACCATTGAATCGCTGGCCAGGGCGCCCCTTCAGCAGGTCCTGAAGCTTTGGGCCGGACTCGGCTATTACCGCCGGGCAAAGCAGCTTCATTCCGCGGCCAAATTAATCGTGCAACAGTATCAAGGGCGATTTCCGCGTGAATTCCCGGCGATTCTCACACTTCCGGGAATCGGACGCTACACCGCCGGAGCCGTCGGCAGTATCGCATTTAACCTGCGCGTGCCCGTGCTGGATGGCAATGTGATGCGGGTGCTGGCACGTTTGCTGGATTTCCACGGCGACATTGCACAACCGGCGGCACAAAAACTGCTCTGGCAAATTGCGGCGGATATCATTCCCGCGGACCGCCCCGGCGATTTTAATCAGGCCATGATGGAGCTTGGCGCCACCGTCTGCAAGCCGCTGTCGCCCGCGTGCGACCAATGCGCGGTGCGGCGGTTTTGCCTTGCGCAACAGCGGGGCACCGCGGAAATGCTGCCGCGCAAATCAAAGCGAACCGCCGTCAGAACAGTCACTTGCATGGCCATTGTGCTGCAAAGAAACGAACACACGCTGCTGTGCAAACGCCCGGAAGGCGGCTTGTGGAGTGGGCTGTGGGAATTTCCCGCATTTGAAATTTATGGATCAAAGGATTCCCGCCACGCCTTGAATGCCGCAAAAAAGCGGGTAAAAAAAAGCTTGGGAGTCGACATTGAATTCCAGGCGGTGCACAAACCGGTGCGTCACCAGTTGACCCATCGCCTGATGATTTACCAAATATTGATCGGTTCTATCAAAAACGGCCGACGCGACGCGGCAGCCGGCAAGCGGATTACCATGCATTTGCCGTATGAATCAGCCCGGTGGGTGCGCGGGATAAACAGTGTTCCCGTCGCGCGGGTTACGGAAAAAATTCTGGCCGTCGCCGAAGCCCATATTCACAACAACCGCTCCACCCGTTGATTTGACCGGATCAATCACCCCGATCAGGCCACGGCCGCCATTTCACGCCGCGCCCGCGCCGCGGCAACGGCCGAACCCGGACCGGTGCACTGCACGGCAAGCTGGGGAAAATTCTCCCGCAATTCATCCAATGCCGCGGCGGTAACACTGATTTTCTGCTTCAGGTCCACCAGCACGCGCAGGGGCGGGGAATGGGTTGGATCAAGCAATTTCAGCCGCACGCCCACCCGCGGCCCGGAGTGCCTGCCCAGAACGGCGGCAAGTTTTTCCACCGCCGATTCGTCCAGCACGCCCGCCGATCCACTCAACACCACATCTATCGCCAGTTTTTCCATGATCTGCTGCGGCGTAAAAAAATCAACCGCCTGAAAACTGGGCTCCTCGCGTGAACGATTGACGCGTCCGCGGACAAACACAATCGCCTCCGGTGCGATCAGATTGGCAAACCGCTGATACTCGTTGCCATATACCAACACCTTCATCGTGCCGCGCAAATCTTCCAGAATAATCGTGGCCCACTTCTGCCCCGCGCTTTGCCCCGTTCGCGCGATCCGGACATCCACCTTGGATATAAGCCCGCCCACGATGCCATCCTTGCGATCCGCGGCGGCAAGCAGGCTTTGACTGTCCAGTGTGGTAAAGTGCGGCAGCATCGCCTCCACATTGCGCAGCGGATGGCTGGTAACATAAAACCCAAGCACCGCTTTTTCCTGGGACATTTTTTCGCTTTGCGGCCATTCCGGCACGGCGGGCAGCCTGAATTCGGCCGGAGCGGCCGCCATACCTCCCCCGCCACCGCCGAACAGGCTTTCCTGGCCGGCGCGGCGCGCCTCCTGTGCCGCGGACCCGACGCTGACGGCATGCTCCACCGCGGCAAACGCCGCGGACCGCACCGAATGCACGCAATCGAATGCACCGCATTTGATCAGCGCTTCCAGAACGGATTTATTCACCAGTCTTAAATCCACCCGCTCGCAAAAATCATAAAGACTGGTGAAAGGCTTGTGCGCACCGGCTTTGTCATTGCGGGCGGCAATGACGGCCTGTACCGCCTTTTCACCCACGCCTTTCACCGCCGCCAAACCAAAGCGGATGGTTCCCTGCACCACATTAAAATCCGCCATGCTGCTGTTGACATCCGGAGGCAAAATCGGAATGCCCACGCGCCCGTCCGGTCGCTGAATGTAGCGGCATTCCTCAATGTATTCGATGGTTTTGGTTTGATCGCCCATTTCAAATGTCAGCAGCGCGGCCATGTACTGCAGCGGGAAATAGGTTTTCAGATAGGCGGTGTGATACGCGACCAGGGCGTAACGGGTGGAATGACTTTTGTTAAAACCATAGCCGCCGAACTTTTCGATCAGAGCGAAGATTTCCTCCGCCTGGTCGGGCTTAATGCCGTTTTCCTGGGCCCCTTTCACGAAGCCCTGTTTTTCCGCGGCAATAATCTCCGTATTTTTTTTGCTGATCGCCTTAATGATCTTATAGGCTTTGGCCAGCGGAATATTGCCCAGCTGGTTGAAGATGCGCATCACCTGTTCCTGATACACCATGATGCCGTATGTTTCCGCGAGCAACTTGTCGATAATAGGGTGAACCTGCGGAACTTTCTGCCGGCCATGCTTGCGGCTGCAATAGTCCGGAATAAGATCCATCGGACCGGGACGATACAGGGCATTGGCGGCGATAAGGTCTTCAACCCTGTCCGGCTTCATGCCGATGAGCAGTTCCCGCATACCCGGAGATTCAAATTGAAACACGCCGCGGGTCTGCCCCTTTTGAAATATCTGACGGAATACCCTTTGGTCCGTCAGATCCGCTTTTTCCAGATCAATACGCCCCGGCCGGCCGGCCGCGACCGGATGCGGAATTTCCGCCACGGCGCCGTCCTGCGACCGGATTTCCCGCGGCGGCAGCCCCTGTGGATAATCTTTTTCAATAAGGTCCAGCGCCCGTTCCACGATTGTAAGCGTGCGCAGACCCAGAAAATCCATTTTCAGCAGACCCGCCTTTTCACAGGTCGGTCCGTCCCACTGCGTCATGATGTCATCGCCGTTTTTATACAGCGGAACAATTTCATCAATCGGCTTGTCGCATACAATAACGCCCGCGGCATGCATACCGGCGTTACGGCACAGGCCTTCCAGCCGGCGGGCCACATCAAACAACCGCGTGACATTGGGGTCTTCCCGGTACAATTTTTTTAAGTCCGCCACGGCCAGCGCGCTTTCCAGCGTGACATTGGGACCGCCGGGAATAAGCTTGGTGATTTTGTCCACTTCCGGCAGGGGCATGCCCAGCACGCGGCCTACATCCTTCACCGCGGCCTTTGCGCCCAACGTGGAAAAGGTGATGATCTGCGAGACATTTCCATATTTTTGCCGCACATATTCAATGACTCTGCCGCGACCTTCCTGGCAGATATCAATATCGATATCGGGCATTTCCGACCGGCTTGGATCCATGAACCTTTCAAACAGCAGGTCATAACGAATCGGGTCCACATTGCACAACCCCAGGGCGTAACCCACCAGGGTGCCCACGCCGGAACCCCTGGCGCCCACGGGTATGCCGTGCTGCCGGGCGAAATTACAGAAATCCCAGACAATCAAAAAGTAACTGGAAAATCCTTTTTCATTGATTACCTTTAATTCCTGCTCCAGTCGCTGGCGCAGCACATCATCAAAACGGCCGTATTTGTCCAGTACGCCCGCCTCACACAACTGTCGCAGGTAATCATCGGCGGAAGGCCGGTTGCCGGTGGCGGCGTCCACGGGCGGGGAGTAAACCGGGGCATGGCGTCTGGAAAAATCCAGCGTCAGGTCGCACATATCGGCAATGTTCAGGGTATTGTCGCAGGCGCGGGGAATATCGCGGAATATCTGCCGCATTTCCTGCGGACTTTTCAGGTAAAGCTGCCGTGAATAGCGGAGGCGATTTTCATCCGAAAGTGTTTTGCCCATGGAGATGCAGCAGAGCACATCATGGGCGTCGTAATCTTCTTTCAGAAGATAATGATGGTCGTTGGTGGCCACCACTTCGCAGCCGGCGCGCCGGGCCACTTCCAGCAGTTGGGGTATCTGTTCGAGTTGCGCCGGATCATCGTGATTTTGCAACTCCACAAAAAACCGATCGCCGAAAATATCCTTGTATTGCCCGGCCACGTTCACCGCGGCCGACATATCACCACGGGTCAGACAGGCGGCGATTTCCGTTCCGAAATGGCCGTTGATAACGATCAGTCCCTCGCCATATTTCGCCAGGCACTCTTTATCCACACGCGGCCGGTAGTAAAAACCCTCCAGATAAGCGATGCTGGCCAGTTTGAGCATGTTTTTGTAGCCGACCTGATCTTTGGCCAGCACAACCAGGTGATAGGCGGCCTCGCTGATACCGTGGGCTTCCTTGTCAAACCTGGAGCCGGGAGCGACGTAAAATTCGCAGCCGACGAGCGGCTTAATACCGGCCTTTTTCGCCTGCTGGTAAAACTCCACCAGACCAAATAGATTGCCGTGATCGGTCAAGGCTAGGGCGGGCATTCCAAGCTGCGCGGCTTTGCCGCACAGACCGGGGATGGTCGCGCCGCCGTCAAGAAGCGAATAATGCGAATGGCCGTGCAGGTGAACAAATGAATCCTGTCGTGCAATGGCAGCCATAACAGAGCCTCCGTGCGGAAAACATGGTGCGGCGCATTGCCACCGTGGCCGGGCGAAAAAATAGGTCCTGATGGACCGCGCCGGACGGGTCACTTCGCCAACGGGCATTTTAGCACGATCGGCCGGAGGTGGAAAACAATCGACCAGGGGGCGGCGATTTCAATGCCGTTGCGCCCAGTTGTACAGATCAATCACCAGCCGATCCTGCCATGGGTTCACATTACCGTGGTAGTAATTGCACATAATTGAAAAAACGAAAGTGCGGTTACCTACAAACAAATATCCACTGAGCGTGGATGCCCCGGTGATATGCCCGTCCTTGGCCCGCACATGGCGGCCGACCGGCGAGCCGACAAACCGATGAATTAACGTGCCGTGCCCCGGCCGGCACAGGGTATTGATAAAGGCCTTTCCATCCGGCCGATAGGCCATTTTGGAAAGCACGGCGGTGAGCGCGACGGGTGCAATATGGTCATGATGGGATAAACCGGATCCATCAACCATGTGCGCCAACTGCGGACCGACGCCTATTCCAGCCAGCCAACTCATAATGGCGGCGTCACCGTTATGCCAGCTTCCCGGCCGGCCGGTGGAAAGGTGTCCAAGCAGCTTGCACATGCATTCGGCCATTAGGTTAATGCTGTCGGTATTCGCGCGGTGCAGAATATCAAGCAGCGGCGTTTCATACGTCGCCAGAAGCCGGGGGCGTCCGCCCGCCGCCGCGAGTGTGCCGTGCGTTACCACGCCGCTTACGGTGATTCCCTGATTCACCAGGCTTTGCCGGAGCACATTGCCGGTAAACAAAGCGGGATCATGAATGGTGGCCTGCATGGCATAATCACCGGTGGCGCGCACCTGCCCACGAAGGAAAAAGCGGTTATCCCCCGCCGGCCGCCACAGCCAACAGCTTTGCTGCGGCCCGCGGCGGGCCTGAATGATAACCGGCGTGTACGGGCTGTCCGGAATCAGATTTACGCCGATGCCGCCGCTGCCGAGCACCACCGGGTTCCATTGCACGCAATTGAGGGAAAAATTTAGCCCGCCGACCGGGGCCTCATACCAATCCAGCCGCTGTCCCGGCGGCCAGAGAGGATTGCGGTAATGTTGATTGAAGATTGAATCATCCACGATGATATTATGAAATGCGGTGTCATGAATTGCCTTCAGATGGGCCGCCCAATTGTCAAAAACCGTGGTAACCTTCCAGCCGGCCCGCCGGCACAACACCGGATCACCCAGGGCCGGGTCTCCACCGCCGACAATCACGAGGTTATCCCCAACCTGATACAGCCGGGTTTTGATCGATGCGTGCGGACCAAGGCGGTCGTAAATGGCGCTCATGGTCAGGAGCTTTCCATTGCTGCCGGGCATGAGCGGCGTACGGGCGTGATAACTGAACACCGGGCTCGGACCGGTGCGCGTCAGTTCCACAATATTAATCCCGACGCGTGCGCCGCGAAGTTGCCCGGACGCCAGCAAACCTGAAATCTCCCCGGCCAGGCTTCCCGCCCGCGCCATGTCGGCGGGTGCCGCGACAGCGATGGCCACGGCAAAGGCTGCGAAGCAGGCCGCGAACTTAAAAATACTTCGGAATCGGAAATCAGCTCTTGGATGGTACATCCATGCACCTTTCAAAAAAAATACCCGCAAACGATCATTCGCTGCCGTCGTCCGCGGTGCGACACTCCGCTGTTGCGGCAAACTATCTACCCGATCGGCACGGCGCAGGTTCATAAACAAGGATCATTTTCCGCGCCCGGCGAAGGGCCGGGCGAGCATCGGTCAAACCGCCGTCCTTAATGTTCCACCGGAACACCGATCTGCCGGCCCACCTCATCAAGCTTCTTTTTCAGGTTTTCCGCGGTGTTGGCTTCCAAATTAAGGCGCAGGAGCGGTTCGGTATTGCTCTTTCGCACGTTAAACCACCAGGTGTCATATTCCACGGTAATGCCATCCAGGTAATCAATCGAGGCATCCTTGTACCGCTGGGCCAGTCGGGTGATTGTCGCATCCTTATCCGCGACTTCAAAATTAATCTCACCGCTGCCATGCCAGCGTTGCAGCGGTTTTAGCACCTGGCTCACCGGCAAGTCATAGCGGGAAAGAACCGACACCATGCAGGCAAAGGCAATCGCGCCGCTGTCGGTGTTGAAACTGTCGCGAAAATAAAAATGTCCGGATAATTCGCCGCCGAAAACGCCCTTGCTGTCCGCCAAGGCCTTTTTCATAAAGGCATGACCGACGCGCTCGCGCCGCGGTATACCGCCGGCGTTTTGAATTTCCTCTTTAACCACCCGGCTGGACCGCAGGTCATACACCACGGCCGCTCCGGGATTTTTCTTCAGAAAATCCCTGGCCAAAAGCGCGGTGGCAATATCGCAACGGATGATGCGCGCCTGTTCATCCACAAAAATGCAGCGGTCCGCATCGCCGTCAAAGCAGACGCCCATATCCGCCCCGTTGGACAAAACAGCTTCCTGAAGCTGCCGCAGATTGGCATCCACCAGCGGATTGGGTTCATGTTTAAAACTACCGGTAATTTCCAGATTCAATGGAATAATTTCCAGGTTCGGCTGGCCGACAAAAATTTCCGGAATGAATTTTCCGGCCATGCCGTTGCTGGTATCGGCGACAATTTTCAGGGGGCGGGCAATTCTCAAAAATTTGAGCACATGGGACTTGTAGCCCGCCCTGAGGTCAAGTTGCTCCAATTCACCGATGTGCGGCGACGGATTCCGGCGCATATTCAGGCACAAATGCCGGATTTCCAGAAGCCCGGTATTCTCCCCCACCGGCCGCGCATTCAGGCCGCTGATCTTAAACCCGTTGTAATGCGCGGGGTTATGGGAAGCGGTGGTCTGAATGCCGCCGCAGCAGCCAAGCTGGTTGATGGCGTAATAAATCATGGGCGTATCAATCATGCCGATGTCAATGCAGCCCGCGCCGGTACTGCGAATTCCATCCATCAAGGCGGCCGCCATTGACGGACTGCTGGGCCGCATATCCCTACCCACGATCACCATATTTTTCCGCCGGTCCGCCTTGTCCAGACCGGTAAGATTCATGCGTAAAAACTGTGCAGTGGCATTGCCTATTTTCCACGCCATATCTTCATTTAATTGATCTGGATACGTTCCGCGGACATCGTATGCCTTGAATACTTTATCAATCATGCAATGGTCCCTTTAAGACACTTGTTCGTTCGGTCGTTAACTGCCGGCCGCCGGCCGCAATCCGCAAAATGCGAATCACCGATCCGCATTTTCATGGATGCGGAAAACACCGGTTCGGATTCCGGCAATGTTAGCGGAGAACACCGAATCAAGCCATATCCATGGCGAGGCGCAGTGGGCAACGCAAGACCAGGCCTTTGCGCCATCGAACGAAAGGCTGTTTAAGACGAGCCCGGGGAAATGTCCTGAGCAACACTTCCAGGGCGACTTGCGCCTCCATCCGGGCCAGCATGGCGCCCAGACAAAAATGAATTCCCATGCCGAAGGCGAGGTGTCGATTGTCCGTGCGATGGATATCAAACTTATTCGGATGATCAAATTGCGCCGGATCGCGGTTGGCCGCCCCCAGTGAAAACAGAATCAGTTCTCCGCGACGGATTGTCCGCCCCTGCCAGTCAATATCTTCCGCAGCCATCCGGCCGGTCCATTGCACCGGACTTTCAAACCGCAGAATTTCTTCCACCGCGGCGGGCATTTTCCCCGGATCCGCCCGCAAATCCGCCAGTGCCTCCGGATGGGTGTGCAGCAGCCATACGCCATTGGCTATCAGGCTGGTGGTCGTTTCGTGGCCGGCCATGAGCAGCAGCATGCAATTGGCGACAAACTGTGCCGGTGAAATATCCGCGCCACCGCGTGTGATCAGAGCGCTCAACAGATGAGCGTCCGGATGCGTGCTTATGGTATGCAGTTTATTTTCAAGATAAAGCCGGAATTCCTCGTAGGCGGCGTCGGCAAGGTCCAATTGACGCGCCGTGGGGTTAATTTCAATGGCCGGCGTCATTTGATCCGACCATGATTTCAGCCGGGGCATATCTTCCGGCGGCAGGCCGAAAAGCGCCGTAATCACAAACACCGGAAAAGGGACGGCGAAATCCGCCACGATGTCCAGCCGACCCCGCTTTTTTGCCTGCCCCAGCAGATTCAGCGACTGAGCTTCCATGGCCGGACGCAATGCCGCCAACGATACCGCGCCCATCGCCCGCATGAAGGCGGTACGCAGCCGGGTATGCCGCGGAGGATCGGAAAACAGCATCATGGCAAAAAGCCGATCCGGCTCTTCAGGCGCCTTGAGTTGCTCCAACGCCGCCCTGGGAAAGGCATCCATTGTAAACGGGGCGCGGGCAAACCGCGGATCTTTAAGCAGGGCCTGCGCATCGGCGAATCGATATGCGGTCCAGACCGGTAAGACGGGGTCCTGCCGCAATGCGGTCTGTCGACGAAGTTGATCATAAAGCGGGTACGGATTCCGGCGGAAACGCGGATGGAGCAGGCTTTTTCCGATATATACTTTTGCCGGCAGCGCCAGCGCGGAAAAGAACCGGGTTAAAAGGCCCGTCGGCGTCAATTTCAATCGCAGCCGATTTTGCGGTTCCAAACCAAGTCCGACCCGCTGGGTAATAAAACTTTTTCGGCGCCATGCCGCCACGCCGCGGAGCGCGGCGCTCCGGGAAAAGCCCCGCTGCGACAGCACGGAACCGACAATCGGATCCGCCGGCAGCCCCATCAGCAGATGTTCCGTGCAAATATGCCGCGTGCCGGTAACGCCGGCTGCCGCGGCGGCCCCGCGGAGCACCGCCAATGTTGCGTCGGAAAATTGATCGGGTAGGGTCTTTGGTTGATCCACGGGCGGCGCCGCATGCGGCGGGCAAAGTGATTCCGGAGAAATGCCCGCATGTTGCAGCATGAAGTAGGCCGTGGATTTCGCATCCGCACACAGTGCCGTCAGCAGATGGTCCGGTTCCACCCGCTCAGCGCCTGCCGCGGCCGCGAGTTTGAACCCATCCAGCAATATTCGACGGCAGCGCGGCGTAAGCCATGGCCACAAGGGCGGTATATTTGCATTATTTTCCGGCAAACAGACTCCTGAACGCCGTTGTCGGCTTCTTTCCGCCGCGGGAATCATGATCAGCGGCGGTGCGGTGCAATCCGCCTGCGTCAAGCCGCACGGGACGGGCAACCGCTATTTGTCCATACCCACCTGAATCGCATATCGCAGCAGTTCATTGCTGCTGGCGAAATTGAGCTTCTCCTTAATATGCTCGCGATGGGCTTCCACGGTTTTAGCGCTTAAATGCAGAATACGGGCAATCTCCCGAACCGGTTTGCCCTGTCCTAAAAACTGAAAGACCTCAAGTTCCCGGTCCGACAGCAGTTCCAGCGATGATTTCAGCGGTTGGTTGCCTCCGCCGGCCAATTGCCGCAGCACCCGTCCGGCAATGGCGTCGCTCACGTAAATCTCACCGGCCAGAATGCGGCGGATGGCCAGTAGAATTTTATCCGTGGCTTCCTGTTTTTGAATATAACCGCGGGCGCCGGCGCGCAACGCCCGCTCGGCATACATGGTTTCGTCATGCATGGAAAGCACCAGAATGGGAAGTTTTTCATGCATAGACCGCAGATCTTTAATGAGTTCCAGACCCGGCTTGCCGTTTAAGGACAGGTCCACAATCGCCAGGTCCGGCTTCAGATTTGCCGCGGCATCCAGCGCGCCGTCCGCGTCGGCGGCTTCGCCGCACACGCATAAATCATCCGAACTTTCAATCAACAGGCGAATCCCCTGCCGCGCGATAGGGTGGTCATCCACAATAACAATGCGCGGTTTGGGCCGCCCCAGGGCCGGCGAGGGCCCACGGCCCGGTTTGGAACGAAAGGCAATGGGAGGCATTTTCTTTTCCGGTCTGGCTTTCATGATGAATTTCCTGTTTTGGCCGGCGAATTATCCGCGGCGTTCTCCGGCTGACTTAATGAACAGATGACCGTCACGCCCCGCCCCGGTGTGGAGCGGATTTCCAGCAGTGCGCCGATGGCGCCGGCGCGATAGTTCATGATGTGCAGCCCCAATCCCCGGCCGCGGACATCCGGGAATCCAACACCGTCATCACGGACGGTCAGTTTCAGGTTGCGGCCCAGCGTTTTAAGACTGATCTGCACATGCCGGGCCTTGCCGTGCCGCACGGCATTATGCACCGCTTCCTGCACAATCCGATAAATATGCGTGCCGTCGGAAACAGTTACGCCGGGGGGCAACGGATCACAGCGGACGGAGCATTCAATGTCAAACAGCTTTTCCGTGCGCTCCGCAAGGTCCTGCAGACTGGTGGGAAACACCTGGCAATCACTGACCGGCTGGAGCCCGCGGGAAAGTTCGCGGCTCTGGGCAATACCGTCATTGATCAGCTCAATAACCCGATTCATGCGATCCGCGAGTTCCGGCGCGGCACGACCGAGCAATCCGCCCAGCGCTTTGGCATGCAGGGCTGCCCCGGTCAACAGCTGCCCGAGGCCGTCATGCAGGTCCTGCCCGATGCGTTGTTGTTCACGCTCGGAAATGTGCAGGATCTCATGCTCCATCCGTTTGCGCTCGCTGATATCGCGGATAATAGCGGTAAAAAAATGCCGCTGGCCGTGAATTTGTTCCCCTACCGCCAGATACATCGGGAAAGTGGAACCATCCTTCCGTCGGCCGATCACTTCGCGGCCGATGCCGATGATTTTGGCCCGGCCGGTTCGCAGATAATTTTGCATGTACCGGTCATGTTCACTGTGATAAGGTTCGGGCATCAGCATGCTGACATTGCGGTTGATTACTTCGGCGGCTTTGTATTGGAAAATGCGCGACGCGGCGGGGTTAAAAGTCTGAATACAGCCCCGCTGATCGGCGGTGATGATGGCGTCCACCGCGGTTTCCAGAATGGCCCGTATCTGCGATTCACTCCGGCGCAATGAATCCTGCAGGCTTTGCGCCGCGGTGATGTCAAATCCGGTCAGGATCAGATATCGCCGGCGCGACGGCGGAGCCTGCCGTGTTATGGCGGCTTCCATCGTCAGGCGCAGCGGCCGATCCGCCACTTTGGGGTTGAGAGTCATCCGCCTGGACGCTGCATGGCCGGGTTTGGCGGCGGCCAATTTTGAAAGCTTCAGCCGCTGTGCCGTGGTCAGGAGCCCGCAAGCTTCAATGTCCGTCGGGGATGCGTCTGAAGGCAGTTTAAGCATATCCAGCAGGGTGCGATTGGCGCAAACCGCGCGGGCATGCCTGTCCAGCACGAGCACCAGCAGGCCGGGGGAATCGATCACGGCCGCGGCCAGGAAGGCATCCATCGGTATGCCCCGGCGGCAAGAGGTTTGGGATTGAGGATGTCGGGCTTTCATAGGGTTGAAATATCCACTTCATGGCCGCAGGCTGCGGCACGATAAACGCCGTCTATCATGGCCTGAACATCCAGTCACGTTTCACCCGGAGCCATCAGTTCGGCGTCATACAGACAGGCATCCACAAAATTCCGCAGCTTGGCGGAAATCAGTCCGGCGAAATCCCCGCTGGGAAGAAAAGCCGGTGTGATATTCACCATCGTGCCCGCGGAGTCCGTATGAATGGTCGGCGGATCCCAGGAGCCGCCGCCGCGTGTGCCCATGAAGGAAAAATTCCAGATATCGGCCGCAATATGCGCGGCAAAGGAGGCTTCCACCTGCATAACCGCGCCATTCTCAAACCGAATATGCCCCACCGCCAGATCCTCCACATTGTACGTGGCATGATCCCAGCCCGGCCACATGCTCGCGACATTGCCCGGCTTATGCCCCAGATAAGTCCAAATGTTTCCGGCGGCGGACACCGGCCGCGGCGACCCCATCATATAGTGCGCCATTTCCATGACATGCACACCAAGGTCAATCATCGGGCCGCCCCCCTGCAGTTCCTTGCGGCCGAAGACGCCCCAGTTGGGAATGCCCCGCCGGCGCAGGGCCTGACATTTGACAAACATCACATCGCCGAATTGTCCGCTATCCCGCGCCCGGACAAGCATTTGCGTATGCGGATGATACCGATATTGAAAACCCACGGCCAGCTTCCGCCCGCTCTTTTTGGCCGCGCCCAGCATTTGCCGGCATTCAATCGGATTCATAGCCATCGGCTTTTCCGTGATCACGTGTGCGCCGGCCTGCAACGCGTGAACGGCCATGGGCGCATGAAGCGAATTGGGCGTGCAGACGGAAACGGCATCCGGCTTTACCTCCGCCAGCATGCGCAGGTAATCATCATACAAGTGTGTAAGGCTGAATTTTTGCTGCATTACCTGCAGCCGCCGCGGTTTTATATCCACGCCTGCCACGATATCCACGTCCGCCATGGACCGGAGCGCCTGGATATGAAGTTCGCTGATGCCGCCGCAACCAATGATGGCTATTTTAAGCTTTTTTTTAGGCGGGCTGTCAACGGCTGCCGCCTGATCCCGGCCCAGAGAATCCGTTGAAACGCTGCGGTCAACCATAACACTTCCCGATCATCCCCCGCCCGTAAGTCCGCGGAGACTTTGTATATCAATGCGTGCGATCAATCTGCACGAAGTAAGCATCACCCCAGACACTGTCATGTTGGCGCTTAACGCCCGGTACCAGCCGGCCGATGGCAATGACGCGGCGACGAAAAGCAATGGCCCGCTGCCCGCCGCGATGGCGGAAGCCCCGCACACTGACAACCTGCGCCAGATTGTTGGCCCCGGTTTCAATGGTGACGCTTACGCCATGTTTGGCGATGAACTGTGCCGCGGCTTTGGCGTAACCCGGCTGCGTCGTAAGGATTACCAGGTACCAGTGATCCGCAAGGCGCGGCACATCCGCCGCCGCTACCACCCGGCCCACATGCACGGAATAGACCGGTTTTGCCGGAGCAGTCTGCACCGGCACAAGATTATTCTGCGGCAGGGCGCCGGGGTTTACCGGCGGCAACGGCGTGCTGTTATCAGCGGCCGCACCCGGATTGACATTTGTGGAAATGCTTGTGTCCGGATTGGCCGTGGAGTTTTCCTGCGGGGCCGCGGGCCTCCGCGTTGCCAGCATTATAAGCCCCGCGATCACCACAAAAATTATGATAAACAGCGCAAAAAGAAGCCAAGGACGGAATCTGGCCACCAGCACATCAAGCAAAACGGGGGTTTCCGCATTGGGGCGTACAATCGGCCGGGGAGATGCCGTCTCGCGCGGCGTTGCGGGCGCCGGGGCGTGATATACCTGTGTAAGCGACGGCTTATCGCCGGGAGTCGCAGCGGCATTGGCGCCGGCCGCGGAAGTTGCCCCCGGCGCCGCCGTGGTGGAATTCGCAGGTGGCTGACCGGTTGCAGCCTGACCAGGTGCGGTCTGGGCGGGGGCGGCCTGCGGCCGATTGTATTTCTCCAGCCATTCCGGCATTTTCATGCCGGAACCGGAATGCCGTCCGGATTTTGCGCCCGATTTATCAATTAACTCAAAGAGCGCTGCGGAACCCTTTTTCCGGTTCGTTGCCATATGCCACCCAAACTACCCCGCCGCTGCCGGGCAATCTTCCCGGCAGCCGAGGGGCTAACACCTGTAATGTAGCCTAGTCTGGCCGCGTAAACAACATTTCCGTGAAAGTCTATGATTTTTCGGGAATTATATTATCTGCCGCGGGCGGGAGCGGTCAGTTCCCGCGCGGAAGATCTGCACAAGCTCGAAAGCGTATGTTCGGCGGCACGCAATTCCCGCCCCGTCTTCCAAGCGATACACCAAGTGCACAAAAGTTTTGTGCCGGGCGGCCGCAGCCACACCAGTTCGCCGGCCTGCACTTCGCGCCGCGCTGCCCAGCGAGCCAGTACGGTTACGCCAAGCCCCAGCTTCACCAGTTCCTTAATGGCTTCCATGGAACCAAGCTCCGTATAGGCGCCAAGCGGGGCGCCGCTGCGCGCCAGATAAGTTTCAGCAATATGAAATGTCACACTTTGGCGTGAATAAAGCACATAATGTTGCCGGCCCAAGTCCGCCTTGTCCACTTTCTTCTCCCGGGCCCACGGATGCAACGGATTGACCAGAAATCCCAGCTCATCCTCCAGCAGCGGCTCATAACTGAGTTGGCGGGATTTCGGCCCGCACAATATGATCCCCAGATCAAGCCTGCCATCAAGGATCATTTGCCCGGCCTGTGGTGAATCCGCGGGTGTAATGGCCAGATTCCAGCCCGGATAACTTTCCGCAAATTCCCGGACAGCCGCCGGCAGGATGAACTGGCAAGCCGTCGCCGGCGCACCAATGCGAATTCTGCCCAGATCCGGCCGCGCGGCGGTGGCAACCGCCTGCCTCATTTCCTCCAGCGCGGCGAACACTCGCTGAGTATGGGCCAATAAAACCCGCCCGGGATCCGTGAGGGTTATGGTTCGGCCGGCCCGCGTAAACAGCGGACATCCGGCGTGCTTTTCCAGAGCGGAAATCTGATGACTCACCGCCGACTGCGTTAAGCGCAATGTTTCCGCCGCACGGGTAAAGCTTAGTTGTTGGGCAACCGCTTGAAATATTCGCAATTGATGCACATCATCCATGCGCTATCCATTATTATTTTTAATTACAAATAGTTTTATCATGAGTTGGATTTATAACATCAAAAATGCCAGAATGCAACCATCAGGCTGCGGACGGTAAAACCACCGTGCGGCGGGCGGTTGGCCGCCGCTGAACCGGGAAATGCCGCCGAATAAGGGGTAATCGGCGGAAAGCCGAATCGCTGGCATCGGATTTGCCGCACGAGTCGGTGGACCTGGCACTGACAACCGGCTGTGCGTAAAAGAGCCGGATCAATGCCCGCCGGCCAAGCACAAAGGATAACGTGATGCGTATTGGTTTTGTTCGCCTGATAGACGCCGCGCCGCTGATCATAGCCGTTGAAAAAGGTTTTTTTCCGCAGCCGGAGTTGCCGTATCGCTGCATCGGGAAATAGGCTGGATGAATATTCGTGACAAGCTTACCTATGGACGGCTGGACGCCAGTCACGCCCTGCTGGGCATGGCGATCATGAGCCAGTTGGGCCGCGCGGACTTTGTTGAGCCATTGGTTGGCGTGATGGCACTTGGCGCCGGCGGCAATTCGCTGGTCGTTTCACGGCACCTGGCGGAAATGGGCATCACCTCCGGTGCGGCGCTGGGCAACCTGGTGCGCACCGGCCTTTTCGGCCGCAAAATCGTGTGCGCTCATGTATCAAGTTTTTCCATGCATCATTACCTGCTGCGCGAATGGCTGGCGGAAGGCGGCATGAATCCGGACAAGGACGTGCAGCTTTGCCAGCTTACACCCATGCAGGTTGCCGAACATCTGGAGCGCGGCTATGTCGATCTGTTCTGTGCCGGCGAACCTTGGGGAACTTTGGCCAAGGAGCGGCAATGGGGATCGGTCATTGCGGCATCCACTGACATTTTGCCCGCGCATCCGGAAAAACTTCTGGCGGTACGACAGCAATATGCACAAGATCATGGCGAAGAAATAAGCCGCGTTGTGCAGGCCGTTCTTCAGGCCTGCCGATACTGCCGGAATCCCGGCAATATCCATGAAATGGCCGCCATTCTGGCCCGGCCGGAATATTTAAATGAAAGCGCGGAACTGCTGGAACGCTGCCTGCGAGCGGATTCCGCCGGCACCGGATCCGCGGCCGCACAGCGTGCGCGGTCCAAAGACTGGTTTGTGCGGAGTTGGCATGACACGCATACATTCCCTTCGTGCACGCATGTGGTATGGATGCTCCGGCAAATGATCCGCTGGGGAGAACTGGCCGCCGATGCACCGGTGCGGCAAATTGCTCAACGATCGGTACGATCGGACTTTTATCGCAAAGAGGCCGAAAGGCTGAATATCCCGCTGCCCCTGACCGATTTTCCCGACATGCCGCTTCGCCGCGGAGTTCTGACCATGACGCCACCCGTCGGCGGTTCCGATGCGGGACCGACGGGCCGCAAGACGGACAGCTTCCTTCAATCGCCGCCGTCGCCGCCTGCTGCCGGGCCGGCGGCGGTATCCGGGCATCGGAACCATGGCCTGCGGCCTCATCGGCCGGCGGGCAACAACGGCGGTGAGGGCCCGCAGGCGGCCGGTGCGGGCAGGACAAAAATCAAGGGCCTCCGCGCGCCGTTCCGTACAGGCGCCGGCTACACGGCGATCGGCATCCGCCGGGGCATATCCGCCGTGACGGAGTAATGGTCCGGCATCGCGGCCGGAGTCCGGCCGGGCTGAATCAGGAGTTTGGCTATGATTCGCAACAGCACGCAACACCTGGTAATCATCGGCAACGGCATGGCCGGCGCCCGAGTCGCGGAGGAAATCCTCAACCGCGATCCCACGCAGTATTCCATAACGATGGTAGGGGTGGAACCGGGCGGCAATTACAACCGGATTCTGCTGTCCAATGTACTCAACGGAACCCAGTCACCGGATCAGATCACACTGAATGCGCTGGACTGGTATGAACGCAACGGCATTGAATTGATTACCTCCCAGGCGGCCATCGGCCTGAACCGCACCAAGCGCCAGGTCATGCTCATGAACGGCCGCACATTGGACTATGACAAAGTCATTATCGCCACGGGCAGTCGGCCGTTCGTTCCGCCGGTACCCGGGGTGGAACTGCACGGCGTATTTGTTTTCCGCACGCTTGATGACTGCCGGGCCATCGAAAAATGGGCTCGAAAATCGACAAACGCCGTCGTGATCGGCGGCGGGCTGCTGGGGCTGGAAGCGGCGCGCGGACTGCTTACGCACGGGCCGAAGGTCCAGGTGGTGGAAATCGCCAATCATCTTATGGCGGTTCAGCTTGATTCGTCTGCCGGCGCTATTCTGGGCAAAACCCTGGCCGCGATGGGAGTCACCGCGCATTGCGGACAAACGGTCGCGGCCCTGCACGGCACCGCGCAACGCGCCGTATCCGCGGTGGAATTCAAGGGCGGCCGGCGGCTGGAATGCGACATGGTGGTTATTTCCGCCGGCATCCGCCCCAACAAGGAAATCGCGGCTGATGCGGCGTTAAAAACCGAACGCGGCATTATGGTCAATGACCACATGCAGACATCTGATCCCGATATTTACGCCGTCGGCGAATGCTGCCAGCATAACGGCCAGGTTTACGGACTTGTCGCGCCGATCTGGGAACAATGCCAGGTGCTCGCGGATCATATCACCGCGCGAAACCCCCATGCCGCATACCGCGGGTCCGTGACGGGCACAAAGCTGAAAGTCATGGGCGTTAATGTGGCCGGTATGGGCGAACGGGACGGCCTGCCCAGCGACGAAATTGTCCGTTATGAGGAACCGGCCGGCGGTGTCTACAAAAAAGTGATCATCCGCGATGGGAAACTGGTGGGCGCAACGCTGCTGGGCGATACGGACAACTTTTCGGACCTGATGGCGATGCTGCAATCCGGCGCCGCATTACCCCGGCGGCGCACGGACCTGCTGTTTGGCCCCGCTCCCGGAGCCGCGACGGGCTGCAGCATGGCGGACCTGCCGGATGAAAAGCGGATCTGCGATTGCAACGGCATTTCCTAGTGTACCGTCCCTAACGTTTCTTTGCACTTGGCAACCTTTGCCAATATGGTGTCGGCGTCCTTGGTCCATGTGAATATTTTCGGAGCGGCATTGTGGGCG
>JAKBBN010000121.1 GCA_021808485.1 Planctomycetota bacterium
GCATACAACCTGGGCATGGATATATGCATGTCATAACATCGATACCCGGATCGCACAGTAAACGCGCTGACAACATCCGCCCCGGACAATACCGCTGCGATAAACGGCCCGGCCGGCAATTGCATCCGCCGCCCCAAAAATTCGACCGTCACCGTCCGGCCCTGCATGGGACGGTCCGCCCGCATGGCCACCACTTCGCGCCGTTTCAGCGCCGCCATCACCTTCAGGCCGGCCGCCACCGGCTCCATGGAATTAATCCATTGAATATCCGCCAACAATTTCCATTGATCGCGGTGGAAATGCTCGGTGGCATCCCGCATATCCCGGTACACCACAAAATTCGCCCGCCGATTCGGGCCGACCCGTTTGAGCATCACCGCGGACAGTTCCGCAGCGCCAAAATGGGCGGTAAGCATCAGCAGGCCGCGATGCGGATTCAGACCCTCCCGCCATGAATCGCCCGTGGCCGAGGCGACTTTGAACCGGCCCTTGTCGTCCGCGAGGGACACACTGCGGTCAAGCAGCAGTTGACCGTAAATATACATGTGATACAGCGTCTGCCACCATGCCGCCGATCGACGGCCCCGGGACGCCGCCCGCGTCAAAAAGCCCCGGCTGGCGCGCCGCGACGGGCCGTCCGTCAGCCAGAACCAGCACGCGGCCGCCGCAACAAGGCCGTAGCCCACGGGTAAAAACAGGCCGCCCGCGCGCAGCATGAATAAATTGGCTTTGTATCCGCAATGATGCCGCAGCCGCACCCTTCGTATTGCCGCCGGCTTTTCAGCTTGCGTTTCAGCCATGCTTTCCCCATCCTGATCAAGCACAAAATGTTCCACGGTTCATGTTTATAATCCTGATACGGAACCGTCCGGACTCACATCGGACGCTTCGGTTGGTGTTTCCGGCTCGCCCCCGGTGCGATCCTGCGGAATCAGCAGGCTGAAGCACGCGCCTTTTCCCGCCGCGCTCACCAGTTCAATACGCGCCCCCAGCATTGCCGCCAATTCCCTGCTGATAGCCAGTCCCAATCCGGTTCCGCTGTGTTCCCGCGTCACGGACGCATCCAACTGCCGGAATTTTTCAAATATTTCCTCGTGATGCTCCGGTCGAATGCCCGGGCCGGTGTCAATGACGGACATTTTCACCATATCCCCGGCCGCCATCGCCACTTCCATGCGAACCTGCCCCTCGGTAGGCGTAAATTTAATAGCATTGGACAAAAAGTTATAGAGAATCTGCTGCAGACGTCCCGGATCCGTCGTTACCAGCGGAATGGAACCCTGCACTTGCAGTGACAGATCAATATTTTTCTTGTGCGCCAGCGGACGCATGAAATTCATCAGCGATTCGCACACATCCGGCGGATTCACGCGTTCCATCCGCAGAACCAGCTTGCCCGCTTCTATCCTGGCCAGATCCAACAAATCATTGATCAATTCCAGCAGTTGCCGGGCGCTGGTCTGAATATTTTCCACATAGCGCAGCATGCGCGGATCGGCGGAAAACTGCGGATTGCCGGAAAGCAGCTCGGCAAAGCCGATAATTGCGTTAAGCGGCGTGCGAAGTTCATGACTGACATTGGTCAGAAATTCGCTTTTCACCCGGTTGGCCTGAAATAAATCGACATTGGACCGCGCCAATTCGCCCACCCGCGTATCCAGGGATCGATTGGTCGCCTCCAATTGATCCTGCGACGCTTTTAATGTCGCCAGCATGGTGTTAAACGTTTCGGACAGTTGCTGAAATTCGTCGCCCGTGGAAATAGCCGATCGAATATGCAAATCGCCCTGCGCCACTTTTTCCGCGGTATTCTTAAGCACGCGCACGGGCTGAAGAATCAGCCGGGTGGTGATCAGGTAAAACACAATAATCGCCAGAAATCCGCCGATAATCCCGGATATCACGATCACCACATGGTTCAGCAGCAACTGGTCTTCATCTATCTGCACGGGCATGTTCACCCGCACCACCGCCACCAGCGGAGACAGCGCCGCCACATCCGTCAGGTCCATGCCGGCGGCCGGCGTGGATGCGGCCGGCCTGTTGCGTGTGAACCATGCCTTCCACTGCACGTGGCAACGCACGCAGGATTGGGTGGCCCGCACCGCCGCGGCATATTGATATATTGACCCGCGCTTAAACAGATTCTTCAAACGGCCGTACTGCCGCCGATTGCCCGAACGCAGAAAAGCCTGAATGGCCGCCCGCGTTACCGGCCCCGCAGGCCCGGTCGGCCTGGCCTGTTGATTCAGCATGATTATCCGCGGCGGAGGGTAATGCAGTCCCGGCAGGTGCGCATCCGCCCAGCGTTGTGCCGCTGACTGCTTCACACCCGCCTTGCGGCCGGCCGCACCGGCCGTGCCCGGTCCGGATGCCGACTTTCCCGGCTCGCCGGCAGCGGGCGCTGTGGCGGCAACGGGAACTCCGGTCACCGTCGCCGGCTGTTGCGCATGGACCTGTCGCAGCGCCATATCGGCGGCAACCCGGGCCTCGTAAAAAGTTTCCCGATTGGCCAGTTGCTCCATACGCTGCCAGGGAAACATCAACGCGCCGGCGATAATCACCAGAACGGCAAACCCAAATAGAAGCTGGCATTTTGCTGCCAGTGATATTGTGACGTCGCGCTTCCTGACCATATGCCGTTAGTTTACGCTTACCCGCCGAATGCCGCATCTGCCGCACCATATTTCGTCCAGGCGCCGCTCCGGCGAATCATGTCCGGCCGGGCGGCAGGCCGATGGCATGCCCCTGTCGTGGAAAGGTCAGCTTTGCCTGTATTTGTTTTTAATGAATCTTTCCAGGGCGGTGCGCCAATCCCCCATTTTGTCCAAACCATATTGCCGCAGCCGGAAATTATCCAGGACACTGTAGGTGGGGCGAATTGCCGCGGCCGCGAATGCACTGCTGCTTACCGCCTGCACCGGAACCCGCAAGCCGGCCAGATCAAGCGCCCGGACTGCAAATTCGTGCCAGGAACACTCGCCATGCGATACGGCATGATACAAACCAGGCCCGGGCTTTTCCCGCAGAATGTCCAGAATCTGTTCAGAGAGTTCATCCGTCGCCGTCGGAGCCACAATCTGATCATTGACGACGCGCAATGGTTTGCCTGCGCGTGCCGCGGCTATCATCGTATCCACAAAATTCAGCCCGCCCTTTAATTTGCACCCGGCCATGCCGAACAGACCGCACGTTCTGACCACATAGCCCACCCGTGGGGCATGGGCCAGCGTCATCATATCCCCGCCATATCGGGTAACCGCATAAATGCTTTTTGGCCGCGGGCACGCCGTTTCCGGCAGCGGTTTATTCTCCGGCGCCCCTTCCATGACATAATCCGTTCCCACCTGCACCAGCATTATGCCCGCCGCCTCGCAGCCCCGCGCCAGGTCCGCCACCGCCAGTGTATTGACCTTGTACGCCTGCCCCGTCTCTTTTTCACATAAATCGACATTATGAAATGCGGCGGTATTGATCAACGCATCCGGCCGTGCGGCGTGCAAAAATCGCGCCACCGCCGTTGCATCGCTGATATCCAGCTCATTGCGGCCGGCAACCGCCGTGATATCCCACCCGCGCCGCGGTCCGGACAGGACAAGGTCCATACCCAATTGTCCGGATGCGCCGATAATCGCCAATTTCATGCACTACTCCTGTTGGCCTGCGCCGGCCGCTTCGGATCGGATTATCCGCTCGTCCGGAACATGGCGCCATTACAGGCCGTTAATATAACCATTTTGCCCCGCAATGATCGGATTATTAAAAAAAAGCGGACGGCGGAAATGCATCCGACCGTCCGCGTATGCGGTTCTTTCCAAGCCATTGACGCGGGCTTTACTGCGTCTTGATTCGCAGAATGGTAAACGACCGCGCCGGGAACGTATAGTTAAACTTCGCGCCCGCCACCTTTATTGTCGTTACTTTCGGGCTGACATGCAGGGGGTGAGCAATCGAATTTTCCGCGCGCAGGCTGTCGGCGGTCAAGGTTTCGGCGGTGCCTTTTGCCGCCAGGGCCGCGACACCCCGGAGGTTCAGGGTTGAATTTACCGGCTCACGCTGGCCGTTGACCACTTTCACAATAACCGTTTTTCCACTGGCGGAAATTCCGGCGATTGCGGTGAACCGCGATGTCGCCGGCGACACAAATTTAACATGTTCAATCAGCTTACCGTCCAAGTAGCACTGAATGGAGTAACCATGCAGCACAATTTTGATGGTGTACCACTTGTTGGTTTGCACATGGCCCTTCAATGACGGCCCCAGGATCTGCTGGTCATGCTGTACCGCGGTTTGCGTGTTGCGCCATCCGCCGACGTTCCACCAGAAATTCTTGTGGAAGACAATGAGGAATCCCTCGGCTCCCCCCAGTTTCTTGGCCTTCAGCGTAAGGGTGCAATTGGCCAGGTGTTTCAGCGCCGGAAGATCAAGCATGGAAATGCAGTTCGTCCGTGTGCTGTTTTGCCGCCACGCGCCGCCCGCAAGCGTCCATTTCCCGCGCACCGGCCGCCAATGGGCGCGGCCCTTGCCGAAATCAGAAGAATAAATCGTTTTGCCGCCCGAGGTCACCACGATATCCTTGTATTCCGATTGCGTGTTCCATGTCCCCACGCCGATCGTGCCGCGGCTCGGCGGCACCTTTATCGCTTTCATCGGATGCGACAACTTGAGCGGCAGCATGTTCGCGGGCCGATTGTCCGAATACATCTGTTGGACATAATAGGACGGCGTTCCGCACACATGCGACGAATTGAATTCAATCAAATCCGGGTTCCAGCCCCGGTAATGCACATTCACAAAAAGAGGCGCATAGGAAGCCATCCTCACCAGGTCGGAATTGCGTTCCAGGCCCGCCATGAATGCCGCTTCCGCCAACGCGGCCCGCAACTGATACCCTGCCCCGCCAACCACCGCATACTCGCCCACGAACACCCGCGGCCCGTTGCGTGAGCGGTGGTCGTACATATGACGGTTAGCCCAGAACCATGCCGGGCTGCTGTAATAATGCTCATCCACAATCTGAATGTGCGCATGGCTGAGTTTGGGAAAACCGGTGTAGATCAACTTAAGTGATGGGTAGGCCTTATGCAGCGCATGGTAAAACTTCGCATAACGCGGCGGGTACAGGTTGCCCAGCACCCACCAGTCTTCGTTGCCTATTTCCATATATTTTAAACCGAACGGCTTGGGATAGCCGTCCCGGGCCCGCACCGCACCCCATTTGCTGCTCGCCGGGCCGTTGGCATATTGCACCGCATCCAAAGCGTTCCGCACCCAATGGCCGATATCCTTCATCGGCACAACATCGTTCGCCCCCAGGGACAGGCCGCAATTAATGTCAAAAAGCGGTGCGGCCTTGAGCTTTTTGCACAGGTTTAAAAACTCCGCATAACCAAGCTGATCGGTTGTCCAGTAACCCCAAGAATCATCCAGATGCCCCGGACGCATTGAATCCGGCCCGATGGTTCGCTTCCATAAAAAGCCGTTGGCCAGCACATTGCCTTCAATATAATTGCCTCCGGGAAACCGCATGAATGACGGATGCAATGCCTGCAGCATGTGCAGCAACGCCGGGCGGAATCCCCCGTCCTTAAGAGCATCGGCTGAAAACAGATTCGCCTGCGTAATGTAAAGGCTGCCGCTGCCCAGCGGTATAAATGCCAGTTGCCCGGTCCGATCACTGTGTGCGGCCTTCAGCACCACACTGAATTTTTTCCACTTGCGCGAAATACCGCTGATCGTCTTTTCCGCCACAATGGTGCCATCCCGGCCCAGCAGGGCCGCCTTCATGGACGAACTCATGCCCGGACTGCGCCGGCTGTACACTGTCAGTCGGTAGTCCTCTCCTTTTTTGAAATTCATCCCCCAATATCCGCCGTTAACCAGTTCGGCATTGTGCGGCGGCTTATTGTTGGTCAGGCAATCCAGCCGGATCGCCGCCGGATTCTCCAGATTCAGCGCATGACTCAAATCAAGATGCAACTGGACATTCGAAGGAGTTCCGGCGGAAAGAAACCACCCCACCGGCATGCCGTTCGGACCAACCGCCTTAAGCGTTGGATTGTTGACCATCTGCCCCCAGAGGCCCCCTTCGCCGGCGTAATTTATCTCCTCAAAAAAAATGCCCCACAATGTCGGGCTGACTTTTATCCCCGGCTTATTAACGCCGATGTTCATGGTCACGTGCTGCGCGGCAACCTGCGCCCGCAATGCCCGCACACCGGTGATTCCCCCGACCGCCGCGACAAGCAGTACCGCCGGCAACGCCGTTGATACGATCCACTTGAACATGCGGTTAAACCCGTTTCCGACCACTACGGCTGAATGACGCGCCACCATGAATCTGCACTCCGCTGGAGCAAAAAATAAAAACGTTCCAAAATTAAGAGACGCAGGACATGTGCCGGCATGAAACCGCCTCAAGGTCCGCATCGTATACAAAGACAGGACGATCATCAAGCCCTGCCGAAAATAAAGGTAATCCCGGCGAACCGCCCCCGCGGGAAAAAGGGCTATTTATATGCACGTATATCTTACTTTATATCATTTGATTTTTCATGAGCTATGCGGTTGAATTGGGCAGCGTGGCGGCGGCCTGATACCCCATGCTTTCCGCCGGTTACCTCATTCCCCGATTCCCGATGTTCGTTGCGTTCGTTGCGTTCGTCGCCTTGAAAGCCGTGCCAAAAAAATCGCTTTAATCCTTGACACCGCCCGGCCGAAATGCCATGATACCCTGCTCTGGATTTTTGCCCCCATGGCGGCAATCCGGAAGGCGGATTCGCCCCCTGGACGGCCCCGCGAATGGCTGTTAGCGGGCGTGTAGCTCAGTTGGTTAGAGCGCGTCACTGATAATGACGAGGTCCCAAGTTCGAATCTTGGCACGCCCAATTAAGGCAACCCGGGCCCCTCCGCTATAACTCCAGCAAATTACTGCATCAACCGCAAAATTCTACGCTTGCATCTCGCTGCCGCCTCGTCTTGTGATAGCTCCTGATAGCTCCTGATGTGCACTGCGCGCGTCGGAATGCGTATCGTTTTCTTCGCCGACGGAAACCCCGCCGCAAGGCGCAGGTAATTCTTGTCCATCGCCGGCAGGTGATCGTTCCGT
>JAKBBN010000038.1 GCA_021808485.1 Planctomycetota bacterium
GGCAATCAGCCAAATTGCGATAACCGATGTCTTGCCCATGCCGGTGGGCAGGTCGATAACCGAGGCGATATTTCCGGCCAACCATTGGCTGTACAGTCGGCATTGCCAGGAGAGCGGCTTATGCCCCGTAAGCTTCTCAAACATGTCCGGAAATTCAGTCATCACAAAATCCGCTCAACCACCCTATTCCGCCGCACCTGATCCGGGAGTTCATCAATTGTCGCTTCAAAACAGTTTCGCAAGTATGCCGTGCATTTCATCGCTTGGCAACCAGAACATCGCCATAATTATTCTCACTGACAGATGCATGTCAGTTATCACGCCGCCTTCCAAGCCGCCTATCCCCGCCTGGCGGCGGCAGGCCGCACCCCCGCCGACGAAAATTCACCCCCCTTAACCCGCGATGCCCCTTATCCCACCCGCCTGAATGCTATACCTTCTTCATGAGCAGACTTTCCACCATATCGCACCATTCACCTTTCCCACGGCTGCCCGCATCCCGCCCCGGCGCCCCGCCCAACACAGCGCCGCACCCCCGCTTTTTTGCCTTTTTTCCCAGTTTCCACTACATTACCCGGTTTGATTGAAACTCCCCCGCGCGGGATGATGACTGGAAGACAATGGCTCTTATATTGCAAAAATTCGGCGGCACATCGGTGGCAACGGCGGAAAAAATCCATGCCGCCGCCGCCAAGGTAATTGCCGCCAAAACCGCCGGCAATCAGGTGGTGGTGGTGGTTTCCGCCATGGGCCACACCACGGATGAACTGCTGGACCTGGCAAAAGAGATCTGCTCCAATCCGCCCAAACGCGAGCTGGACCAGTTGTTGGCCACCGGTGAACAGGTGACGATCGCCCTGATTGCCATGGCCCTGCATGCCCAGGGGCATGAGGCCATCAGTTTCACCGGCGGGCAGATCGGCCTGCTGACGGACAATGCCCACAGCAAGGCCCGCATCCGCGATATTGATAAAAAACGGATTCAAACGGAACTGGATCATGGAAAAATCGTGATCGTCGCCGGCTTTCAGGGCGTTACCGAAAGCGGTGATGTCACCACGCTGGGCCGCGGCGGCAGCAACGCCACCCTGGTGGCGCTGGGCGCGGTGCTTGGCGGCGTGTGCGAAAACTTTACGGATGTTGACGGCGTATTTACCGCCGACCCCCGCATTGTTAAAAACGCCCGCAAGATAGACCGGATCAGTTATGACGAAATGATGGAACTTTCCAGCGTGGGGGCCGGCGTCCTGCAGACGCGCGCGGTGGAATTCGCCAAAAAATACAATGTGCCGATTCATGTCCGCAATGCCGGGCATGATCGGCCGGGAACCTGGATAGTCGCGGAGACCAAGGCAATGGAACATGTTGTGGTGGCCGGTTGCGCCCTTAAAAAAGACCTGACGCGAATTACCCTGAAAAATATTCCGGACCGGCCGGGGATTGTGGCCCGCATATTCACCGCCGTGGCGGAACATAATATAGTGGTGGATGACATCATTCAGAACGTGATGGATGACAACACCGCCAACATCAGCTTTACCGTGGAACATGGCGACCTTGCGGACCTTAAACCCGTGGTGGACCGGCTGATTGTGGAACTCGGCGGATCGGCCACCTATGAAAAGGACCTGGCCAAGGTTTCCGCCGTGGGCGTGGGAATGAAACAGGCCGCGGGCGTTGCGGGCACCATGTTTTCCGCATTGGCGCAGGCGGGCATTAACATCCAGAATATTTCCACCAGTGAAATTCGCATAAGCTGCACGGTGGCCCGGCAGGACGCCGACCGCGCGCTCCAGGCGGTGCATGCGGCATTCGGCCTGGGCAATTGACCGTGAAAATCGCCTGAAAACGCCGGACGCCCCGCCAATCACAGTTTTTTCAGGAGTCGCCCCCCGCATGACGCTGCTGACACTCAAACCGGGAATGCGGGCGGCGGGACTATCCCCCATTACTCTGGCCAGGCGTCGCTTTTATAAAAACCATCTGGGTATGGCCGGCCTCATCGGCCTTTCAATAATCGCACTCTGCTGTTACGCCACCCTGCCGTGGACGCTGGCAAACTACAACCGGCAGAATCTTCATCATGTGTTGCTTGCCCCCGGCGCGGCACATTGGATGGGCACGGACCGGCTGGGGCGGGATATGCTGTGCCGCTTTCTGCTGGGCGGGGCTATTTCATTGTTCATCGGCATAGCATCGGCGGCCATTGCCGTGATCATCGGCGTGGCTGTGGGGCTTATCGCCGGCTATACCGGCGGACGAACCGACGCGTTTTTAATGCGTAGTGTGGATGTGCTGTACGGCCTGCCCAATATTCTGCTGGTTATTCTGCTGCGTGTGGCCCTGCTGGGCCGGGTAAGCGGCTGGCTGGGCGCCGCCGGCGTGCGCCAACCCACCACCATCGCCGGGCTGCTGGTGCTGCTGGTGGGCATAGGCGGTGTAAGCTGGCTGACCATGGCCCGCGTGGTGCGAAGCGGAGTCATGAGCCTGCGCGATCAACCTTTTGTGGAAGCCGCCCGGGCCATGGGAATCCAGCCGGCGCGAATTATGCTGCGGCACATTCTGCCCAACCTGGTAAGTTCCGTTGTGGTCTATGCCACGTTAACCGTGCCCGGCGCTATTTTAAGTGAATCGTTTTTGAGTTTTTTGGGGTTGGGAGTTCAGCCGCCGCTGCCCACATGGGGCAACCTGGCATCGTCCGGCGTGGGCGACATCAACCCGATTCATACGCACTGGTGGCTGATCTTCTGGCCGTGCGCGGGGCTGGGCGCCGGGCTGTTGTGCCTGAATTTTGTGGGCGACGCCCTGCGCGACGCTTTGGACCCGCGCACAAGATAGCGTTTTGCGGTTAGAATTCCGTCACGCAACGGCGGCAAGGCAACGGGGCCGGGCCGCGATTGATCTGCGCCTGAACGCGGCGCCGGTTTGCTCAAACGCATGGGAGCCTGCATGGGCAATCGCTTTACGGCAAAAGATTTCATTTTTCTCGTCATTATGCTGGCGCTGCTGACCCTTATCGTCCTTACGCTCGGGCAGTACAACTATCAGGGCGGGCAGATTGTGTCGCTCCGCAAATCAATTCAGACGCTCAGCCAACAGCAGGAAATTGAAATCCAGCTATTGCGGAAAATATCCGCAGGCGGCCTTTCCATTGGTCGAGCCGCACCCGCACCCGCGGCGGCGAACATTCGCAAAACACTGGCCAATGGGGATCGGTATGTCTACTTTCCCAATCCTCCACTTTCGCCGCACAATCCCTATTCCCGGCCGGATTATGCCCCCGGAGACTGGCTGGTGCTGAACCTGGATTCCGAACCGAACCGGATTATGCCGTATGTACCGCAGAGCCTTGCGGCCATGGATGTGCAAAGCTGGGTGCTGGAATCACTGCTGACGCGCAATCCGCGGACGCTTAAGTTTGATCCCTGGCTGGCCAAGTGGTATCGGGTAAGCAAAAATGGACTGAAAATCACCTTTCGCATCCGCCGCAGGGCCAAATTCTCCACCGGTCGGCCGGTAACGGCTGAAGATGTGGTGTTTTCCTACAACACCATCATGAATCCCGGCATTAACTGCGCCCCCATCCGCAGTTATTTTAATGACGTGAAAACCTGCTCCGCCGTGGGCCGCCGGACCGTGGTGTTTACGTTTAAAAGGCCCTACTTTAAATCGTTGGAGGAAGTGGGGGGAATGCAGATCATTCCGGAAAGCGTGTACAAATTCAAAAAGCCCGGCGACTTCAACCACAACGGCCGGACATTGGTGGGAAGCGGGCCGTACATACTCAAAAGCTGGACGCCGGGGCAAAGCATTGTTCTGGAACGAAATGCCTATTACTGGGGACCGCCGCCGACGTTCAATCAAATTGTGCTGCGATTTATCCAGAATCCGCAGGCGGCGTTGCAGGCGTTTCTGGCCGGACAGATAGATGTGGACGGGCTGGAACCGTCGCAATGGAAGCAATACACCGGGCAGCCCGGCTTTAAGAAAAAATATATCTGCTACAAGTACATGCTGCCCACTTCCGGCTACGGCTACATCGGCTGGAACCTGCGCCAGCCATGGTTTAAAGACCGGGACACGCGCACCGCCCTGGCCATGCTGGTCAACCAGCCGGCCATGATCAAAACATTTTTATACGGCATGGCGCAACAGGTGACCGGACCGTTCAATCCGCTTTCACCGCAAAATAATCCGGCCATCAAACCGCTGCCGTACGACCCGGCGGCGGCGGAAAAGTTGCTGGCCCGCGCCGGCTGGAAAATGGGGCCGGACGGCGTGCTGGTGCGCCATGGCGTGACATTTCATTTTTCGCTCACCATTCCGTCGCAGTTTCCGCTGGGCCAGCGGATGGCGGAATACATCAAATCCGCGTTTGCCCGCGCGGGCGTGGATATGACCGTGCAGCCGCTGGATTTCGCCTCCATGACTTCCAATTTGAACCACCGCAAATTCGACGCGGTCATGATTTCATGGAGCGGCGGCATTGAACAGGACCCCTACCAGATTTTTGATTCCGCATCCTTTGCCAATGAAGGGAGCAATGCCGGAGATTATGACAGCCCGGAGGCGGACCGGCTTATCTCCATGGGCCGGCGGGAAATGAACCTGAAAAAGCGCATGGCGATCTGGCACAAGCTGCAAGCCGTGATTTATCGTGATCAACCCTATATGTTCATGTTTACCTTTGACAGCCTGAGCGTCATCAATCATCGATTCAGAAATACCCGGCCGTACCGCATGCTGGGGCTGAGTGAAGGTGACTGGTATGTCCCGCTGGCGGACCAGAAATACCATTGACGCCCCGACCGGGGATCGGCCCGGTCATAAATAATGGACTCAACCGGATGGCCTCATATATCGCCAAACGCCTGCTGCTCATGATTCCCACACTGCTGGGCATGACGTTCATGCTGTTTGCCGTGGTCCGCATGGCCCCGGGTTTAACGACCGCCGGCGGGCAGTTTGCGGCCGGCACCATCCGTTCGCAGCAGGCGCAAAAGGCCGAATCCCTGTATGTTAAACGCGAATTGCACATGGTGGACCGCCAGGGCCGGCCGATCAGCCTGCCGCGGCAATACCTGATCTGGATTGACGACCTGGTGCATGGGAACCTGGGCTATTCAACACAATACAATCAGCCGGTGATCAATCTTATTGAACAACGCCTGCCCGTGACGCTGGCGATCAATTTCTTCTCCATTGTGATCGTGTACCTGGTGGCGGTGCCCGGCGGCATGCTGGCGGCGGTGAAGCAGCAGTCTTTATTCGACCGCTGCTTCGGCTTTTTAAGCCTTGCGCTTTATTCGCTGCCCATCATCTGGGTGGGGTCCATGCTGCTGGGGCTGTTGGCCAATCCGCAGGTGCTCAACTGGTTTCCATCCGCCGGAATTCATTCCACCAACACCTCCAACATGACCTATTTTCAGTACGTGTGGGATTACTGCCGGCACATCATGCTCCCGGTGATTTGTCTCAGCTACGGCAGTTTCGCCTATTTAACCAAGCAAGTCCGCGGATCAATTCTGGAAAACTACCGGATGGATTATGTGCGCACCGCCAAGGCCAAGGGGTTGCCGGCGTCCGCGGTGCTGCTGCGGCATATTCTGCGCAACAGCCTGCTGCCGCTGGTGACAATTGTCGGCATGACGCTTCCGGGGTTGCTGGGCGGATCGGTAATTGTGGAACAGATTTTTTCCATTGACGGCATGGGCAAGCTGGCCTACAGCGCCACCTACGCGCGTGATCTGCCCATGATTCAGACCATTGCACTTATCGGTTCCGTGCTGATGCTTGTTTCGTATCTGCTGGTGGACATCTGTTATGCAGCCCTTGACCCGCGGGTGTCCTATGCCTGATGCTGCAATCGTGCGACCCCGGCCGGATTCCCTGCAATCCGCGGTTCAAAGTTACTGGCGGGTGGTGCTGGGCCGGTCCATCCGGCCGCTCCTGGTCAAGGCGAGCCTGGCATATATATGCCTGCTGCTGTTTCTGGCGGTATTTGTGCCGTTCATCGCCAATGCCCACCCGTACACCATTTTGCTTAAAAACAGCACCGGCGGCTACAGCCGTGCGTATCCATTATTTGCCGACCTTACCACCACGGACATTAACATGCTGCTGGCCGCCGCCGGGCTGGCCGCATGCGTGCTGATTCACCGGATTGTGCCGCCGCCCGCGGCCGCTTCATTGCACAACCGGCGGCGGGCGTGCATTTTACTGGCCATCTGCATCACCATCGCCGGCGGCGCCGCGGTGGCCTGCGTTCATCACAACTTTCTGGACAGCCGGAATTACCGGCAGCTGCTGGCATCCGGCGAGGCGAAAGCCGCGGTCATGGCTCCGATACCGTGGGGATATGCCACGATGGAACCGCTGGAAAAAGACCTGGTGAACAAAGGCCCGATGGCCGGGCACCTGCTGGGGACGGATGGCCTGGGCCGGGATGAGCTTGCCCGCTTGCTGTGGTCCGCGCGGGTGGCGATGGGAATCGGCTTTATCAGTCAGTTCATCGCCCTGGCACTGGGGATTCTGGTGGGGGCATTGATGGGATATTTTTCCGGAGTGGCGGATATCCTGGGCATGCGACTGGTGGAGATTGTGGAATCCGTACCGACATTTTTCCTGATTCTTACCTTCGTGGCCACCTTCGGCCGCAGCATATCCATGATCATGATTATTCTGGGTGTAACCGGCTGGACGGGTTATGCCCGGCTGCTGCGGGGGGAATTTTTTCGCATCCGCAGCCTGGATTATGTCACCGCGGCGCATGCGTCCGGCTCGCCGCTGTGGCGGGTTTTATTCCGGCACATGCTGCCCAACGGTCTTACGCCGGTGCTGGTGTCGGCGAGTTTCGGCCTGGCGGGCGCGGTTACGATTGAATCCAGCTTAAGCTACCTGGGGGTGGGCGTGCGTCCCCCCACACCTTCCTGGGGGCAGATGCTCAACGCCGCGGGAAATCCGGCCACCGTATTTCGCTGGTGGCAGGCTTTGGGGCCGGGATTGGCCCTGTTCCTGGCGGTGCTGGCGTTTAACCTTGTCGGTGAATCGTTTCGTGATGCGATTGATCCGCGCAATCTTGCAAAGGAACCCTGATGCCGCCGCAAACGTCCGCTCCATCCGCTCCGCTGCTGGAAGTGCGCAATCTGCACACGGAATTCCGCACCACCGGCGCGCCGATTCCCGCCGTGGACGGCGTATCATTTTCCATTTACCCCGGCCAAACGATGGCCCTTGTGGGTGAATCCGGCTGCGGGAAGAGCGTGTCGGCCATGTCCATTTTGCGGCTGATTCCGCAGCCGCCGGGAAAAATCACCGCGGGGGAAATTATTTATCAGGACCGGGACCTGCTGCAATTGCCGGAAAAGGAAATGCAGAAGATTCGCGGCGGCCGCATCGCCATGATTTTTCAGGAACCCATGACATCGCTGAACCCGGTGTTTTCCGTCGGCGAGCAAATTCTGGAAGCAATCCATCTGCATCAAAAAGTATCCTCCGCGGATGCCGTCGATATTGCGGTTGATTCATTAAAGCGCGTCGGCGTGGCGGATCCCGGCCGGCGGCTGCATGAATTTCCGCACCAGATGTCCGGCGGGATGAAACAGCGGATCATGATCGCCATGGCGCTGGCGTGCAAACCGGACCTGTTGATCGCCGATGAACCAACCACCGCCCTGGATGTGACGATTCAAGCACAAATTCTGGAACTGCTGGCGGAACTTCGCCAAAGCACGGGCATGGCGCTGCTGCTGATCACGCATGATCTGGGAGTGGTGGCGGAAAATGCGGACACCGTGGCGATCATGTATGCGGGCAGGATCGTGGAATTTGCCGATGTGTTTGACCTTTTTGACCGGCCGCAGCATCCCTACACACAGGGGCTGCTGCACTGTGTACCACGGCTGGGGCACAACGCTGAAACGCTGGCGACAATTCCGGGCACGGTGCCGGCCCCGGGCACATGGACGGATTCCTGCCGCTTTGAACCGCGCTGCACGGTTTGCGATACCGCCGCACGGGAGCGGTGCAAGGCCAAAATGCCGGAGTTGCGGGAGGTCTTTCCCGGACATTGGACCGCAAGCCACCACGCTGCAAATTATATGACGGCCGCGGCCGGTAAACCGCAATTGAATTTTTACCGTAAACCCATATCAAAATAGAACTTGCGACTTACCCACAGAGCGCCCAACCGGCGCGGATTCCAACCGGATTCACCGCCACGGAGGCAGGGGAACCGGCAGTTTGTACTATTAAATTCAAAATTCCGTTCGCAATCATAAAATTCACTGGTCTACTTTAGTTCGCTTTGTCGATAAATAAATGACGCAATCGTGGTATTGCAATACAGGGCAAGAATCATGGATAGCCATACATCCAATGATAGTGGGCAATCTTTGGCAACCGCGACAAAAGCGGACGGGACCAATGTGCGCGGCCGCCGCCTTGGAATCACAATTGAAGCCAAATTTCTGCTGGCACTTTCGGGCATGATGATCATCATGTATGTGCTTGCGGCGGTGGCCAGCGATTATGCGGCGGCCACGGTTAATGCGGAGCATCGCATCGCCCGCGACAACCAGACCATCCTGACATTGAACGGATTGCTGTCCGGACTGGAGAACGCGGAAACCGGCCAGCGCGGCTACATTATCACGGCGCGGGAATCCTATCTGCAGCCCTACACCTATGGCACCGCGGCGGTCAGGATGGATTTGCGGAAGCTGCACAAACTGCTGCCGCAAACCGCGGACAATCAAAAACTGATGGACCGGATTTCCCGGCTGACCGCGGAAAAGCTGCGCGAGCTTAAAACCACCATTGCAATGCGGAAGGCCGCCGGCTTCGCCGCAGCCCAAGAATCGGTACTTACGGACTCCGGCAAAACAGACATGGATAAACTTCGCCGGGATATCGCCCTGTTGCAATCCGCGGCGAAAGGTACTCTGGAAGCGGAGGATATTCGCGCCACCAATCGGCAGCATTTGACGGAACTGCTGGCGGGTTTGTTTGTGCTGATTGTCACACTGCTGGTCATCGCCGGCTACCGGCTGCTGGTGCGCGATTTGCGGGAAAAGCGCATTCTTTCCGCAAAACTCAAAGATCAGTCCAGCCGCGACAGCCTGACGGACCTGCCCAACAAGGCCCTGTTTTTTGAATGGCTGCGCTTTCATATGGCGCGGTTGCGGCGGGAAGGCGGTATGGCGGCGCTGATGGTGGTGAACCTGGATCATTTCCGGGCCTTGAACATACGCCGCGGATCGGCCACCGGCGACAGCGTGCTGCGCGCCGCGGCCGAAAGAATCAACAGTTGCATACGGCCGGATCAGCTTGCGGCCCGCCTTGGATCGGATGATTTTGCCGTGCTGCTGCCGGATGTGGCGGACACGATAGATGCCGCGCAAACCGCGGGACAGATCATTGAAACCATTTCCCAGCCGATTGCGGTGCGGGACGGCATTGTACAGATCGGCGCCAGCGTGGGCATAAGCGTGTATCCGGGCGACGGTCCCGAACCCGATTCATTGCTGGCGGTGGCGACCGGCGCCATGCAGACGGCCAAGCGGCTGGGCCGGCACCGGTTTGCCTTCCACCAGGAATCATTGAATGAAGGGATTCCGCGCACCACACGGTTAAGCAGCGATCTGCGGCAGGCGCTGGAACGGCGGGAATTTTTCCTTTGCTATCAGCCGATTGTGCATTCGCGCAGCAACAAGCCGATGGTCATGGAGGCGTTGTTGCGCTGGCGACATCCGGAATTCGGCGTTTTGCCGCCCATGGACTTTATTCCACTGATCGAAAAAAGCGGCCTGATTGTGCCCATCGGCAACTGGGTGTTGCAGCAGGCGTGCGGGCAACTGGCTCAATGGCGCCATGCGGGCATGGACGTGCGGATGGCGGTGAATGTTTCGGCGAGTCAATGCGGCCATAGCGATTTATGCGCGGTGGTGCAACGGGAACTTCGCGCCGCGGCGGTGGATCCGGACCTGCTGGAAATTGAACTGACGGAAAGCATTTTAATGGAGGATCAGGCGGAACCGGTGCTGCGGCAGCTTTCTTCAATGGGCGCGCGGCTGGCCGTGGATGATTTCGGCACCGGCTATGCCTCATTGTCCTATCTGCGGCGATTCCCCATTCACCGCTTGAAGATTGACCGCAGTTTTATCCGGTCCATCACATTTGATGAGTCCGATCAGCGGCTGGTACGGGCAATTACCAAAATGGCCCATGATTTAAACCTGACGGTGACGGCGGAGGGGGTGGAATCCGCGGAGGCGGCCCGCCGCCTGGAAGCCATCGGGTGCGATGCGCTGCAGGGATTCTTTTTTGCCCGCCCGATGGAGGCGCCGGCCTGCGTGAAATGGATGCGCAGCGCTTTTGAGGAAAGCGGCAGGAATCAACATTGATTCGGGGCGCACCGCCCCGGCCGGCGGGGGCAATGCGGCTGACGACTCACGGCGATAGGGCACCGCACGGATAAAAAAAGACCCGAGGGCATCTGCCCAGCGGGTCTCATGCATAAGGACAATTAAATTTCGGCCGTCGCGGCCGCGGAAGACGGTGTTATTAATAATCTTCCGAATGGTCGTGGCCGCCGCCCTTCTTGTCATCCTTCTTGGGCAGCTCGCTGATCACGCAATCCGTGGTAAGCAGCAGGCTGGCGATGGATGAGGCATTGGTAAGAGCGGTGCGTTCCACCTTTGTGGGCACGATGACGCCCATCTTGATCATATCGCCATATTCATGGGTGAGGGCGTTAAATCCGAAGGAAGCATCCTTGTTTTCCAGAACTTTCTGGGCGACGATGCTGCCGTCCACGCCGGCGTTTTCGGAGATCTGTTTGATGGGGGCAAAGAGCGCCCGCTTGACGATATCCGCGCCGATTTTTTCATCACCTTCCAGCTTGAGCTTGTCGATGGCGGGAATTGCCCGCAGAACGCTTACGCCGCCGCCGGGCAGAATGCCTTCTTCAACCGCGGCACGGCAGGCATGGAGGGCATCTTCGACGCGGGCTTTCTTTTCCTTCATCGCGGCTTCGGTGGGCGCGCCGACTTTGATCAGGGCCACGCCTCCGGCGAGTTTGGCCAGGCGTTCCTGCAACTTTTCCTGATCATATTCGCTGGTGGTGCGGTCAATTTCGTTTTTGATCTGTTCAATGCGGCCCTTGATCTGGTCGCTCTTGCCGGCGCCTTCAATGATGGTGGTGGCTTCTTTTTCCACACGGACCTTCTTGGCGCGGCCCAGATCCTTGAGTTCCAGGCTTTCCAGGGAGATACCGAGTTCCTCGAAAATCGCCTTACCGCCGGTGACGATTGCAATATCTTCCAGCATGGCCTTGCGCCGATCACCGAAGCCGGGGGCTTTCACCGCCACAACTTTCAAGGTGCCGCGCAGTTTGTTGACCACCAAGGTGGCCAGGGCTTCGCCTTCAATATCCTCGGCGATAATCAGCAGAGATTTGCCGGCTTCGGCAACCTTGCCCAGGATAGGCAGCAAGTCTTTGATGGAGCTGATTTTTTTCTCATGGATGAGGATGTGGCAATCTTCAAAGGAGCATTCCATTGTCTGCGGATCGGCAAAATGCGGGCTGACATAGCCCTTGTCGAACTGCAGGCCTTCCACCAGATCAACGGTGGTGTCCAGACCTTTGCCTTCTTCCACGGTAATAACGCCGTCCTTGCCGACTTTGTCCATGGCGTCGGCAATCATCTGGCCGATCTGGCTGTCCTGATTGGCGGAGCTGGTGCCCACCTGGGCGATCTGTTTGGAGTTTTCCACCTTCACGGACATGCCCTTGAGGTAATGGAGCACCGCATCCACGGCCTTTTCAATGCCGCGCTTCAGCTGGGTGGGATTGGCGCCCGCGGTTACATTGCGCAGGCCTTCATCATAAATCGCTTCGGCATAAACCGTGGCGGTGGTGGTGCCGTCGCCGGCGACCGTGCTGGTTTTGCTGGCGACTTCCTTCACCAGTTGGGCGCCAAGGTTTTCAAACGGGTCTTCAAGTTCAATTTCCTTGGCCACCGTGACACCGTCCTTGGTGACGGTGGGGCTGCCGAAGGATTTTTCAATCACGACATTGCGACCGGAGGGGCCGAGTGTAACCTTCACGGCCTGGGCGAGTGTGCGAACCCCGCGGCGAATGGCTTCCCGAGCCTGCGTATCAAATTCAATCATTTTTGCGGCCATGTGTTTAGCTCCTTAATGATCCCGGCTGATGCCGAACCGACCGGGCAAAAAATCATTCTGTCATACCATCGGCGCGGCGGTTGTTTTCAAGGCGCCGATGCCGACGATCCGACCGGCAGTTCAAGCCGGCCAATGCGCTGCCTGCCGATTCAGTTTACAACAGCCAGCACTTCTTCTTCGCTGAGGATCAAAAGTTCCTCACCGTCAACTTTGATTTCGGTGCCGGCATAGCTGGCAAAAATCACTTCGTCGCCCTTTTTCACCTGGAAGCCGGCGCGCTGGCCGTTGTCCAGCAGCTTGCCATCACCCACGGCCAGCACTTTGCCGCGTTTGGGTTTTTCCTTGGCGGTTTCCGGCAAAACGATGCCGCTTTTGGTTACGCTTTCCGCTTCAGTACGCTTGAGAAGAATTTTATCCCCCAACGGACGAACACTGGCTGCCATGTGTTTTCTCCTTTTAGTGAAACAGCAGACTGTCAAACTTTCTTAACCAGCTGCAACGGCGACAGACTCCGTTTCAGGGTTCTGCGGCCGCGGCTGCAATTTTCCGGCGAATAATCGCCACATTACATCCAGGCGGGCCGAAAGGCCAAGCCGCAGCGGGGTTAAGCAAAGCTCATACCGGACAGAATTACGGCCGAATTTAATTCGCATAACAGTTGTAAAACAATAGCTTTACAACATTAATCTAAAACCTGATAAATAACGTCTACCCGCGGTAATAGCCTGCCAAACCGGGTGCATGGAAGCCGCGATCCTGCCGGGTTGGCAGAAGGAGACAGGTGTTTTATTTGGTTGTCTTGGGCCGCTTGGTGCAAATGGGCGGGGGATTTACGTCAGTAAGACAGCTTTGCAGGACTTTCCGGGAAAGGCTTGGCTAAAAAAGTGTTTTTACGCCCGGGCAGGCCGGGTTCGGGGGACGATGCCGGGGCCGGGGCAGGATGGGGTACAAAAGTGATGATGATTGCCGTTGCGGGAGGGAGCTACGCAATCCTAAAGATTTTCCGGGAACCGGTTATGAGGGCGGGCGGGCAAACCACAATTGTCTGAATTATTTCGTCGGGTAACCGTGACGGGCGGCAGGATATTGCCGCGTCTGGATGGCGATAACATACTCCTTTGCGGCGTTATGAATAAACGCCGGGCCATCGGCAAGCCGATCCACAAACCGCGGCGGGTGATCATTAAAACCGAGGATATCGTGCAGCACCACCACGTGGCCATGACAACCAGGGCCGGCCCCGCAGCCGAGCACCGGGCAGGACACCGCCGCGACAACCCGACGGCTGACTTCATCCGGAACGGCTTCCAGCAGAATAAGTTCGGCGCCTGCGGCCGCCAAGGCCGTTGCATCCTGAACAATGCGGTCCGCCTCGGCGGAAGTGCGCCCCTTGGCGCGGTAGCCACCGTGCTGAACAGCCCGCTGCGGCAATAGCCCAAGATGGGCGCAGACCACGATACCGGATGCGGACAGAGCACGGACAATTTCCACGTGGCGGCCGTCACACTCGAGCTTGACCGCATCGGCCCCGGCAATTTGAACAAAGCGCAGGGCATTGGCGGCGGCGGTCGGCACGTCCGGGTAGCTGGCAAAGGGCATATCCGCCATGACAAACAGATTCGGAGCGCCGCGGCGTACGCTGCGGGTAATGAGGAGCATAAAATCCATGGTGGCGGCGGTGGTGGAGTTTTCGCCGAGGACGGTCGTAGCGGCGGAATCCCCAACCAGCAGAATATGCAGGCCCGCACCGACGAGTGCCTGCGCGGTGGGATGGTCATAGCAGGTGAGCATGGCGATCGGCTGTTGCCTGCCCACCATGGCTTGGAGGTGGGCAAGGGTGATCCGCGGTGCACCGGCGGAATCGGAGGAAGGGGATGCGGGCTGCATTCAACAGGTCTCCATAGCTTTTCCGGATTGCATCATTTTCGTTCAGCCAGTGGTTTACCGTTGCTGACCAGGCCGCCAAAACGCCGCTGCCGCCGGCCGTAAACCGCCAGGGCCTCATCAAAATGGGCGGTGGTAAATTCAGGCCAACAGACATCCGTTACATATAATTCCGCATAGCTGATTTGCCAAAGCAAAAAATTACTGACGCGCATTTCCCCGGCGGTGCGTATCAGAAGATCCGGGTCGGGCATATCCGCGGTGTACAGGCTGCGGCTGATCAGTGATTCGTCAATGTTGTCCGGGGAAATGGTTCCGGCGGACACCTGACGGGCGATGGCGCGAAAGGCATCGACAATTTCAGCCCGCGAGCCGTAGTTAACGGCCAGGCAAAGCGTCATGCCGGAGTTGTGATCCAGGGCGGCCATGGTGTCGTCAATTTCGGCGAGAACTTCCGCGGGCAGGCCCTCGCGGCGGCCGATTTGGCGAAAACGAATATTGTTTTCCATCATGAGTTGCCGCTGGGACCGCAGGTATTCCAGATACAAATTCATGAGGGTGGAAACTTCATCCGGGGGCCGGCGCCAGTTTTCAATGGAAAAGCTGTACAACGTGAGCTGACCCAGTTTAAGCCGGGCGGCATGTTCAATAATTTGATGGGCGGTATTGGCCCCCTGGCGATGACCGGCGGTGCGCGGCTTGCCGCGGCGCTGGGCCCAGCGGCCGTTGCCGTCCATGATAATTGCGACATGGCGCGGCATTTTTTCGACGGCGGGGTTCGCCGGGGAATTGGAGGGGGAAATGGCCGGTTTTGCCTGCATAAGCAGTCCAATGTTCATGAGATCATAGGATCGTACGGGGGCGGTATGATTAACGCATCGCCACCACGCCGGTTCCGATGATCAGAGTTTGATGGCGTGCCGGCCCGACACTTACCACGCGAACCGGCACTTGCACAAAGGATTCTATGCGGTCCAGATAGCGGCGGGCCTGGGGCGGAAGATCTTCAGCAGATTCCAGATTATCCAGGGAGTCATGCCAGCCGGGCAATTCCTCATACACGGGAACGGCCCGGGCAAGGTCCACGGCGTCGGGTTCAAACCATTGCGTGCGTTTGCCGTCAATTTCATAGGCGGTGCAGATGCGGAGCGAATCAAAGGTGGCCAGCACATCCAGGAGCATGACGCAAAGGCCGGTAACGCCGCACACTTTGGCCGCATAGCGCAGGGCCACAAGGTCCAGCCAGCCGCAGCGCCGGGGGCGGCCGGTAGTGGTGCCGAATTCACGGCCGCGATCCCTTATTTTACGGCCGATTTCATTATCCTGTTCGGTGGGAAACGGTCCACCACCCACGCGGCTGCAGTAAGCCTTTACGACCCCCAGAACGGTATTCAGGCGGGTGGCGGGGACGCCGGAGCCGGCGGCAAGACCGGTGCCGCAATTGCTGCTGGTAACGAAGGGAAACGTGCCATGATCAAGATCAAGCAGCACGGCATTGGCTCCCTCAAAAAGGAGCCGTTTATTTTTTTCCAAGGCCTGATGCAGCAGAGCCGTGGTATTGCATACGTGGGGCCGCAGTTGTTCGCCGCAGTCGCGGACCTGCTGGAAAATATCCTTCCAGTTCAGGGGCGGGGCGTTATAAAGAGCGGAAAACAGGGCGTTTTTTTCATCGACAATGCGCTGAAGTTTTTCCGCGAGGCGGCGATCATCCAGCAGATCGGCCATGCGTACGGCGCCGGTGCGGCTGGCTTTATCCGAATAGCACGGACCGATGCCGCGGGCGGTGGTGCCGATTTTTCCGGCGGCCAGGCGATCTTCGGAAAGCTGATCCTGCTGTTTATGATACGGCAGGACCACATGGGCCTGGGAGGAAATGCGAAGGTTTGCACCGATTTCCACGCCCTGGCCGGCGAGTTGATCCATCTCCGACAGCAGGGCGATGGGATCAATGACCACACCGTTGGCGAGCACGCAAACGCAGTTCTGCCGCAGGATGCCGCTTGGGATCAGATGAAAGGCATATTTTTTGTCGCCAACTTTTACGGAATGGCCGGCATTTGAGCCGCCATTCCAGCGGATGGCATAATCGAACTGGCCGGTGAGGAGGTCTACAATTTTACCTTTGCCCTCATCTCCCCACTGCAATCCAACAATCGAGGTGTTTCCCAATTCACCTAAAAGTGAAATATCCGGATCCATGGATAGCCTTATGCAAAGAAAGCCAATTCTTCCGGCCGGCGCATTGCTGAGCCGACAGCCAAACTATTGACGATACCCCTGCCGGCGTAACGTTGCAAGGCAGGCGAAGGGAAGGCCAAACCGGTGCCGCGGCGGGGCGGAGAGGATATTGGGGTGCATTTAGGCGGCGAAGGGCGGGCTGGAGGGCGCGAAGCTGAAAAAAATGGAATAAGCTTGACAAGCATGCAATATTGGAATAGGCTCAATGTAACAGTTGCAGTATCTGTTTTTCAAGCGGTACGAACTGCATCTTGGTCTGTGGCGCAGCGTCATCGCGCCAATCGGTTTGCGTTTTTCGGATTCTTCGTGTTTTGCGGCCTGAACCCGGTGTGCAGCCGCTAAAACATGGGGAAATCCGGTTGTTCCAAATGCCCGTTATTCCGGAGGTGTCATTATGGCCACACATCGTTCCTGGAAGCGCCGCGGTTTTACGCTGGTTGAATTGTTGGTGGTGATTTCCATTATCGCGCTGCTGATTTCCCTGTTGCTGCCGGCGCTGGCGCAGGCCAAACGCGACGCCCTTACGACCGCGTGTGCGGCGAATCTGCGAAGCATCGGCCAATTGCTTAACGAATATTCCAATACCTATGAAGGCGCGATTCCGTATGGCAACAGCTATGACACCAATTACGCGATGTACGGGCCGAATGAATGGTACATTCAGTTGTTCTGCTATTCGCACGATTTTTCACCCTATGTCTACTGGTATCAACTGAACTCCGGCGGCAAGCAGAGTTTGGTAACGACCAGCGCATCGGCATTTCTGGGAACATTTGAGTGTCCGGCGGCGGACATACAACCGGTTTTAAGCCCGGCGTGGGGGCCGCAGGGGTGGTATTGGTCGAGTTATGCGGCGAATCCCAATTTTTTTGACACCTATGCGCCAAGCCAGTATTCCAAGTTGTATGCAACGTTTCATTATTCCGATGTGCAATCCCCGGCGACGGAGGTGGCGATCGCCGACGCCAATCAGACCTCCGCATGGGGCGGTTGCTGGCCGATATTGAGCGAGTTTATTCAAAACGGCACAGGTGCGGGGGCGCCGGCGGCGGCCTATATCAACAATCCGGACTATCTGGTGCCACCGGACGGCCTGATCGCCGGGGAAAACACCAATACCGATACTCCGACCCCGAATTTCATCAACAACGTGACGGGCATCCGCTACCGGCATGGATCAACCGAGCCGGGAATGGGAATCGCCAACTGCCTGTTTTTTGACGGGCACGTCATCGGCGTGCCGGAGAATTCCAACACTCCGGGCAGAGCGGCCGCAAGCCCTGGCGCAACCGGGGCACAGGGGCTGAAAATCCGGAACATCATCAATCCGGAACTGCCCACGGGGCAGCCGGAGTTTTAAGCCCGCCGAGGCGCCGGCGGCGTGAGGGAGTTCATGTCATCAGGCATATGTGACAATCAACGTGATTGTTCAAGTTTTGTGTTCCTGTTTTTGGAGGCATTCCATGAAGAGTTGTATGGCAACAAAGAGGGTCCTGGCGGTTTTGGGATCCGCCGCGGGACTTGCCCTGGCGGCGGGCACGGCGTCCGCGGCCGGCGTGACGCTGCTGAACGGCACCACGACCACGGCGGTGAACGGCTCGGGCAGCTATGGCACCACATGGACGGCGCCGGTGATCACCACCGGTGCGGGAGACAAAGCATTTGGTGCGGACGGTTATTTGATGTATGCCACTTCGGCCGCCGGCACGGCATCCGGTTCTTACGATTACAACGGCGATCCGAACTATGCCGGGGCACTGGATCCGATGTCGCTTACCAACGTGACCGGTTACCCCAACGGCGTTGTCACCAATACACTGCTGAAGGTTCCCAGCTACCTGACCATTTCCGATACGGCAATGAACAACCAATGGGATTCCGGCTTTGGGTATAGCGCTATTTATGCCCGCGACGGATCCGCAAGCAATACGGTGGAACTTGGGGTTGCCTACGGCCCCACTCCGGCCGCCTACAACACGCCGGAATCGTTGGTTACCATGACGGTGGGAGCGGGCGCGCCGAGCAATCTTTACATTGGGGTGCTGGAAGACCAGAACCTGGACAGCCCATCGCAAATTACCATTTCCGACAGCAACGGCGGAACAGCGACAGCCAATCCGCAGATCTATTTCCCCACAACGCTGTCCGGCGGCCAGAACACATGGTACTTTTTTGATGTGTCCGGTGCGCAGGCGGGCGATGTATTGACGCTTTCCGTTGCACAATACAACACGGGCGCAAGCTATGCCGATCATGGCACGGTTTCCGGCCTGACGTTTGATTCCGTGAACCCGCTGGCGACCACGCCGGAGCCGGCGACGCTTGGTCTTTTTGCGATCGGCGGAATGTCGCTCATGCTGTTTCGGCGCAAAGTGGCACGCCGGGCATAATTCGACTGTTAACGCCAAGGCGTGATTGAACATCAACTGGATCAGACCGATTCCGCCGGTCTGATCCAGTTTTTTATAACGCGGCCCGGGCGGGGGCTCGAACGGAGCTATTCCGTGTCAGCTGGGTGCAAAACAGGGCAAAACCACCTTGGCAGCGAGCCCGGTTTTGGGGGAGTATTACAAATACTTATTCATAATTCCTTATGTTTTGACCATCGATTATTGGCCATTGATTATTGTTCATTGATGAAACTTTTTTCTTCGCCGTGAGGGCAGGGGAACAGGGAGGTTGAGATAAATTTACACGCAAGCCGGCTTGCATGCCGGCGGCTAAATTGACTGGGTGTTCCACGTGCGACCGCCACGTTTCGTGGAAGCGATCGCCGGCCGGGACCATCCGGTCTGGAAGCCTTTCTTGCATTGACAGTTTGCCGTACTCTGGTAGTTGTGCGGTGTGGCACGCGTACAGGACGTGCCGCCGGCGAAAATTATCGGGGTGACCTTCATGGCAAAATACGGCGTATCATCCGGTTCTATTTCCCAACCAACCGTCAAGGCTAAGCCGAAAATATTTCTGGGTCTGGACATTGGAACTTCCGGCACGAAGGCGTTGCTGCTTTCCGACTCCGGTGCTGTTTTCGCCGCGGAATCACCGCATGAAATGCTGACGCCGCGGCCGGGCTGGACGGAACAGAATCCGGAAGAATGGTGGGCGGCGGCCATTAAAGCCGCGAAAAAAGCGCTGAAGAAATCCGGCATGGAGGCGAAGCAGATTGCCGCGATAGGGCTTTCCGGGCAGATGCACGGCAGCGTATTTATGGACGGAGGGGCAAAAGTTTTAAGACCGGCGCTGCTATGGAATGATCAGCGAACGGGGGCACAATGCCGTCAGATAACGGAAAAGGCGGGCGGCCGCGAACAGCTGATTTCCATGACGGCCAATCCGGCAATGACGGGGTTTACGGCACCGAAGATTTTATGGTTCATGCAACAGGAGCCGGCAAAATATGCCCGATGCCGCCACGTGCTGCTTCCCAAGGATTACATTCGGTACCGATTGACGGGGGAATATGCATCTGACGTATCGGATGCATCCGGAACTTTGCTGCTGGATGTGCGGCGGCGGTGCTGGCACGGGGAATTGATCGGTCGGCTGGGGATTGACCGTGCGCTTCTGCCGCCATTGGTGGAATCTCCGCAGGTGACGGGGCGGGTTACCGCACTGGCCAGCCGGCAGACAGGCCTGCCGGAGGGTATTCCAGTGGTGGGCGGGGCGGGGGACCAGGCGGCCGGGGCGGTGGGAACGGGGGTGGTATCCGCGGGGCTGGTTTCCGCGGCAATGGGAACGAGCGGGGTCATTTTTGCGGCTGTGCAGGAGCCGCGGGTTGATCCGCAGGGGCGAGTGCACACGATGTGCCACGCGATACCGGATACGTGGTGTGTATTCGGGTGCATGCTTTCAGCGGGTGGATCGTTTCAGTGGTTGCGCAATCTGCTTTTCGCGGAAGAAATAAGACAATTAACCAGAAAACGAAAGGATCCCGGCGAACTTTACGGCCGACTTATCGCGCAGGCGGAAAAATCGATACCGGGGGCGGAGAACCTGTACTTTTTGCCCTACCTTACGGGCGAACGATGCCCGCATCCGGACGCGAATGCCCGGGGATGCTTCATAGGCCTTACGCCGCGGCATAGCCTTAAAGAGATTACCCGCAGTGTGTTGGAGGGGATTACCTTCGGCATGCGACAGCAAGTGGAAATTTTGCGGGCCATGAATGTGGAGATTCGGCAGGTGCGTGCCAGCGGGGGCGGCGCCCGCAGCGGATTCTGGCGGCAAATGCAGGCGGACATGTATGACGCACCCGTGGTGACGATTAATGCATGTGAAGGGGCAGCGCTGGGTGCGGCCATTTTAGCCGGGGTCGGCTGGGGCATGTGGCCGGGTGTAAAAGAGGCGACACAGGAGATTATCCGCATAAAGGATGTGACAAAACCGGCGAAGCGGAGTGCGGTGTTCTATGCGGAACAGGCGCGGCGGTACGCAACGCTGTATCCGGCATTGCGGCAAACCTTTGCGGATATTTATGGTTGAAATGCGGCGGGCCGGTATTCAACTTGCATTGCGTACGGCCAATTAAACCTGCTGAGTAATGACAGTCAACGTGCCTGCACCCGGCCGAAAAAGTGGGCGTAATTGATTGGTGATGTGCGACGATAGACACTATTTTGACCGCCGCCGATGATTTGGAGAATATCCATGCCGAGCTTTGAGGAACTTTTGCTTCGAAAATCTCGTTTCATGAAATGGGGTGACGAGCAGATTATTGCGGCCGCCGGCCCAATTGCTGAGGACGAGTATTATCGCGACCGGGGTATTTCGTTTGGTTCGCTGCACAAACTGCTTGTGCATGTCATGGGTGCACAATGGATATGGCTGGAGCGATGGAAAGGCAACAGCCCGCCGCGGCTGCTGGACGCAACCGATTACCCGACGCGTGAGCTCCTTTGGGAGGCGTGGCCGTTGCTGCACCGGGATTTTATTGAGTTTATCACCACCCAGACGCAGAACACGATCCACCGCCTGATTCACTATCAGAATTCCCGTGGGGAAAAATTCAGCGTTCCGCTTTCAGAGTTGATTCTTCATACTTTGGACCATGGCACTTACCACCGCGGTCAGACAAACACCCTGATTAAACTGGCCGGCGGCCAGCCTGCGGCGGTTAATTATGTTCAGTACAGCATGTTATTTCCCGGCGGGTAAGCGGCCGTCCGTGTCCGGCGGTCAGGTGAGCCGTTCAATTTTCTTGATGACAGGGTCAACCGGTTGAGCATCTTGGCCAAACCGCCGGGGCAGGGCCGGGCTGGAAGACGTGCGGCGCAAGGAGGAGAGACAGACTCAGGGCGACAGGCATGGGGCGAAAATTTTACTCAGGAACAAGGGAATAATGGAAAATGACGATGCAAAGTGGTGCCGGGCCGGTTAAACTGTGAGTTTTGGTGTTCGGCGTCTGGAGAGCCAATACATGACATCACGGGAAGTTCGCTCGCAATTCATCGAATTCTTTACGCGCAAGCAGGGGCATATATTTGTGCCATCGAGCCCGGTGGTGCCGCTGGATGACCCAACTTTGCTTTTTACAAATGCGGGGATGAACCAGTTCAAGCCATATTTTTTGGGGACGGACAAGGCGCCGTGGCCACGGGCCGCCAATACGCAAAAGTGTATTCGGGCGGGAGGGAAACATAATGACTTGGATGATGTGGGCCGTTCGCGGCGGCATCATACGTTTTTTGAAATGCTGGGGAACTGGAGTTTTGGCGACTATTTCAAGCAGGGTGCGATTGAAATGGCCTGGGAACTGCTAACGGGCGCGTGGAAACTGGACCCGGCCCGCCTGCATGTTACGGTTTACAAGGGCAACCCTGCGGACGGCGTGCCACCGGATGATGAAGCCGCCCGCCTGTGGGAGACGATTGCGGGGGTAAAACCGGACCATATTCATCGGTTTGTGCATGAAAATTTCTGGGAAATGGGGGAAACAGGCCCCTGCGGGCCGTGCACGGAAATATTTATCGACCGGACGCTGGATGGCACAGGCGGACCGGAGGTGAACGGGACCGATCCCCGGGTCATGGAAATCTGGAATCTTGTGTTTATTCAGTACAATCGCGATGGGGCCCGCAAGTTAACCCCCCTGCCGGCGGAACATGTGGACACAGGCATGGGATTGGAACGGATATGCCAGGTGATCGGCGGATATTCCGACAATTACGCAACGGACCTGTTCACACCGATTTTTAACGCAATTCAGGAGTTGTCCGGGCATCGGTACGAGGGGCGTTTTCCGGCGTTGGATCAGGCGGGCAGTGAAGAGTCCACGAATGGTAACCTGGCGAAGGATATCGCCTTCCGGGTAGTGGCGGATCATATCCGCTGTCTTACATTCGCCCTGACAGACGGCGCGATTCCATCCAATGAAGGCCGCGGTTATGTGCTGCGGCGGATATTGCGGCGGGCGGTGAGATTCGGCCGGCAGACATTGGAGCTTCGCCGACCATTTTTGCATTCCCTGGTGCCGGTGATTGTGGAGACAATGGGCTCGGCATTTCCGGAATTGAAGGTGCATCCCGGTGCGGTGGCAAAACTGATTCAAGACGAGGAGGAGAGTTTCAGCCGCACGCTGGATCGGGGGCTGGACCTGTTTGCGGCAGCCGCGGAGGAGGCGCGAAACCTGGGGCAGAGCGGGAAAAAGCCGGTCATATCGGCGGGCAACGCGTTTAAGCTGCATGACACCTACGGATTTCCAATAGACCTTACGCAGATCATGGCCCGGGAAAACGATGTGGAGGTGGATACCGCCGGCTATGAAAAGCTGATGGAAGAAGCGCGGGTAAAGGCCCGGGGCGCCGGCCGGGATGAAGGAGACGGGCTGGCGCAATTGCCGGACAATATTTTGACGGAACTTTCGGCGATGCGTGTGCGCCCGACGGATGACCAGGCGAAATTTACGCACAAGCCGCTGCGAACAGCGGTTGCGGCCATCTGGGATGGTAGCCATTTACGCACCCACGCGACCGCCCCGGGGAAGGCGGCGATCCTGCTGGAAAAAACCAATTTTTATGCGGAGATGGGCGGTCAAGTGGGTGACCAGGGGGAAATCCGCGCGGATCACGGGGGCGTATTTGCGGTGCAGACAACGCAAAGCGCCGGCGGCTTTGTGCTACATATCGGGCATATAAAAACCGGCAAATTATCGGCGGGCGATGCCGTTACGGCGGAGGTATTTTCCGCCCGGCAGCGCACCGAAAAAAACCACACCGGCACGCACCTGCTGAACTGGGCGTTGCGCGAGGTGCTGGGGGATCATGTGCAGCAAAAGGGATCGCTGGTGGATCCGCAGAAACTGCGCTTCGATTTTGTCCAGCCGTCTGCGATTACGGATGAACAGCTGGTGCACGTTGAAGACAAGGTGAACAAGGCGATAGAGTCGGATTTGGCGGTGCATACGGCGGTGGTGGAAGTGGAGAAGGGTCGCGAGATTTTTTCACTGCGGGCGATATTCGGGGAAAAATACCCGCCGATGGTGCGGGTTGTAAGCATAGGCCGGCCGGTGGAGGACCTGCTGGCGGATCCGGCGAATCCGGCATGGCGGAACTATTCGATAGAATTCTGCGGAGGGGCGCACCTGGCAAGGACAGGCCTGGCGGAAGCGTTTGTGCTGATTGGAGAGGAATCGGTAAGCAAGGGGGTGCGGCGAATCACGGCATTAACCGGCCAGGCGGCCCGTGACGCGCAACGGCAAGCCGGCGCCGTGATGGACCTGGTGGATAAGGCGGCGAACGCCGCACCGGAAGAACTGCCGCAGTTGCTGGCGGAGTTGCAGAAAACGGCGCGAGAGCAGGGATTGCCGGTGGCGGCGCGGCGGCTGGCGCAGCATACGCAGGCGGCGGTACAGGAGAAACTCAAGCAGATTCAGAAAAGCCTGGGGAATGATGCAGCGCAGGGGACGGTGAGTACACAGGAACTGGAACGGCTGATTTCCGCGGTGCAAACCATCGGCCCGGCCAAACTGGTTGTCGGGCAGTTGGCCAGCGGCTCGCCGGATATGCTGCGGGCGACCATGGACGGATTGAAAAAGAAACTGGGAGCCGACAGCATTGCGCTGCTGCTGGCGGGCACGCAGGTGGAAACGGACAAGGACGGGAACCCGCTTCCAGCCAAGGTCAATTTTCTGGCGGCGGTGAGCGACAGCCTGATCGGTAAATTAAAAGCCGGCGACTGGGTGAAACAGGTTGCCCCGCTGGTAGGCGGCAGCGGCGGCGGACGGCCGCAGATGGCGATGGCAGGCGGCAAGGATGCCTCGGCCATTGAAAGGGCGCTGGAAGCCGGGCGCGACTTTGCCACAGGCAAGCTGGCGTAAAGGCAGGGAAGCAGGGGCGGGCCGGGCAATAAATGCAGGGGAAAAGGAAAAAAAGGGGGATTTTTTCACCTGCAAGACAAAAGCCGCTACGGCAACTACACTTGGGGTAATTGTATCCCCGACCCGGCGGCCGACAGGCCGGCCGTTAATAAAACATAAAGTAAGGAGACGTGACGTGACCGACCCGGCAATCAGCGGTTCCCCGACTACGGAGTTGGCCCTTTCCGCCGATGAACTGGCTGCGGTGCGGAAGCTGCAGGAGAATTGTTCGCGGCTGAAGGCGGAATTATCCAAGGTGATTGTGGGGCAAAGCGAGGTGATTGAGGAACTGCTGGTGGTGCTGTTCTGCCGGGGGCATTGCCTTTTGGTGGGGGTGCCCGGGCTGGCGAAAACGCTGCTGATATCCACCCTGGCCAAGTCACTGAATCTAAGTTTTAACCGCATTCAATTCACGCCGGACCTTATGCCGTCGGACATTACGGGCACGGAAGTAATTGAGGAAGACCGGGCAACGGGCCAGCGGTCGTTGCGTTATGTGAAAGGGCCGATTTTCGCCAATGCGGTCCTGGCGGATGAGATCAATCGTACGCCGCCGAAAACACAGGCCGCACTGCTGGAGGCGATGCAGGAGCACCAGGTGACGGCCGGCGGGGTGCAGCGGCGGCTGCCGGAGCCATTTTTTGTGATGGCGACACAGAACCCGATTGAACAGGAAGGAACCTATCCACTGCCGGAGGCGCAGCTGGACCGGTTCATGTTTAATGTCCTGGTGAATTACCCGACGGAACAGGAAGAGTTTGATATTGTGCGGCTGACGACCTCGCCACGTCAGATTCAAATAGAACCGGTACTTTCAGCACAAGAGGTGATGAATCTGCAGGAACTGGTGCGGAAGGTGCCGGTGGCGGATTATGTGATCCGCTATGCACTGCGGCTGACGCGGCAGACGCGCGTATCGCAGAAAGACACGCCGAAATTCGTGAAAGATTATGTGGCATGGGGCGCCGGCCCGCGTGCGTCGCAATACCTGGTGTTGGCGGGCAAAGCCAGGGCGCTGCTGCACGGGCGGTATCATGTAAGCACGGAGGATATCCGGAGTGTGGCCTATCCAACACTGCGGCACCGGGTGCTGACCAATTTCAACGCGGAGGCGGAGGGGATTCGGTCGGATGATATTATCCGGATGCTGATAGAGCAGACGCCGCGTGAACCGGAGGCCGGCGGAGGCGGCGGCCTGCCGAAGGTGTTTGCCGAATCGCCGGGGGCGAAAACGTGACGCGGCAGGCGGACCGGCGGGGCGCCGGCCGCGGCGGAAGGGGAAGGCCGGCCGGAGTCCGGGCGGCCGGAAATTGGAAAAACGGCAGAATAGCTAGGCAGGAATCCCGCGATGGTGAGTCCGGAAGCTGAAAAATCAAATTACCGCCGCTACCTTGATCCGCGCACCCTGGCCAAGATTGGTGCGCTGGATATACGCGCGCGGCTGATTGTGGAGGGGTTTGTAACGGGGATGCACCGATCGCCGTACAAGGGGTTTTCGATAGAATTCGCCCAGCATCGGCCGTATTCGACGGGCGATGACATTAAATATATAGACTGGAAAGTTTTTGGCCGTACGGACAGGCATTACATCAAGCAATATGAAGAAGAAACGAACCTCCAGGTGATGCTGGTGGTGGATGCTTCGACATCGATGAATTTCGCCGGCGAGGCGAATCCAAACTGGCGGAAATTTGACCACGCGGTAAGCATTGCCGCGAGCATGGCGTATGTGGCGCTGCACCAACAGGACAGTGCGGGGCTGGCCATATTTGATTCCAAACTGCGGCGGCTGATCCGGCCGTCGAATAATCCGCGGCAATGGCGGATTTTGATCGACGAATTGACGAGCACCACCGGAGGGGCGAAAACGGATGCCGGCATGATTTTGGATGCGGTGGCCGAAGAGTTGCGGCATCGGAGCCTGATCATATTTATAAGCGATCTGTTTGATGATCCGGGAAAAATCATCAAGGGCATACGGCATCTGCGTTATCGACGGCATGATCTGATCGTGCTGCAGGTGCTGGACCATGAGGAACTTGAATTTCCGTTCCGCGCCACGACCATGTTCAAGGGAGTAGAATTACCATCGGAGGTCATTGTGGAACCGCAGGCGATACGCGAGGCGTACATGGAGGAATTGCGGAGGCACACGGACGAAATCCGCACCGCCTGCCATCAGTTGCATGTGGATTATGTGCAGGTGGATACGGGCGTGCCGCTGGATGTATCACTGCCGGGCTTTCTGGCGTCGCGTGAAAGCCGCATGAAATAACCGCTTCACGGCGGACAGAAGATAAAATGCTGGAGGCATTTATAAACTTGCACCCGGACTTGCCCATGGCTGTGCTGCCGTTTGTTTCCCCCTGGCTGTTTGCGGGCGGAGCCGCGGCAACCTCCATACCCGTGGTCATTCATCTGCTAAACCGCCGCCGGTTCCGGGTCAAGCAATGGGCGGCGATGGAATTTTTACTGGCGGCGATGCGGCGCAACGTCCGGCGGCTGCGGCTGCAACGATGGTTGTTGTTGCTGCTGCGGATACTGGCGATTCTAATTCTGGCGGCGGCCATTGCGCAGTTCACGCCCGTCGGAGCGGCGTTGGCGCCGCTGCTGGGGTCTTCGCAGAAACTGACCGTGGTGGTGATCAACAACGCCTATCCCATGAGTCTTAAACCGCACGGCCGCCGAACGGCGTTCGAACGGGCGAGGCAATTGGTTGTCGCGTGGTTGAAGTCCGGCACGGTTTCCGGCAAAACCGCAATTATTCCGGCATCGGTTAATGCGAGCAGCATTGCACCGGAACCGGTCATACCTTCGGCGGAGCTTATCCGGCGGGTGAGCCGCATGCGGGCATCGCAAGGCGGGGAAAACCTGGCCGGCGCGTTGCAACAGGCATTGGAGATTGTAAAAAAGCAGAAAAACCGCAGCAGCAGTCGCACGGTCTGGCTGCTGACGGACGACGGGGCGGATAATTTCGGCACGATCGGAGGCGACCACAGGGTGCTGAGCCGGCGGATGGCGGCTTTGCTGGCCGATATACGCCGGGCGGGCGCACGGGTGCGGATCATTGACTTGGGATCGGCAACGGCGCGGAACATGGCGATTACCAGCCTGACGCCGGCGCATCCGGCGATTCTTACCGACAAACCCGTGGCCGTGGACTACACGGTGTTTAACGCGGCAAAAACCGCAGCCCGGGATGTAACGCTGCGGTTTTACCTCAACTCTACGCCGGCCGGGGATACCACCTTGCATTCGGTGCCGCCGGGCCGGCTGGTGCGAGGCGAGGCGCTGCTGCACGAACAGGCGGGGGAAGCCGGACCGCTGGCGATTACGGCGCGACTGGCGCCGGACGCCCTGCCCGCGGACAACACGCGGCGGGTGATCGCGATGGCGCAAAGGCATATTCCGGTGCTGATCGTGGAAGGCCGCCCCGGCGACCCGGCGGTTGGGCAGTTGGCCAGCACGGCCTGGCTGGGTGCGGCATTAGCGCCATACCGGCATGGGAACAGCTTTAAGCCGCAGCGCATCGGGGAACTGGAATTGGCCGACCATTCGCTCAAGCAGTTTTCCGCAGTGGTTTTAAGCGATACACCGGCGCCCGGCACGCATGTTGCGGCGCGGTTGCGGAAATATGTGACTGCCGGCGGCCTGCTGGTGATCTACCCGGGGCCGGATACCACCGGCTCCCAATGGTCGGACACGATGGGTACGGGAGCGAACGGACTGCTGCCCGCGGCGATGGGCGCGGTGATGACGCCGGCGGGCAAGGGAAAATCCTCCGGCGACGTTGGATTTGACCTATTGCGGTCCATCAATCCGGTGACCGCGGTGTTTTTGGCGGCGGAAAAAGGGGGCCTTCATACGGGTCTGGCAAGTGTACGGACGCATCAATACATGCTGCTGCGGCCGATGGCGGGGTCTGACAGCCGAACGCTTCTGTATTTTTCCAATGGCGCGCCGGCGCTCGTGGAACGGACGATCGGCCGGGGACACGTGCTGCTATGGGCGGTTTCCGCCGATACACAGTGGACGGATTTTCCCGCACAACCGTCGTTTCCGGCCTTTATCCACCGGCTGATGCTTTATGCAATGAGCAATCCTGCCGCGGCAGCCAATATGCTGGTCGGACAGTCCGTGCAGATGGAAACGCGGGCGGCGGCCGGCAACTGGGTCGGGCCGGATCATTCCACGCTGGCGGTGAGCCGTGCGCTGATCGGCGGCCGGCCGGAGTTGACCAGCGAAGGCATATCCCGTTCGGGTTTTTACGGCCCGGCGGATGCCGCACCGGCGATTGCGGTGAATGTGGATGCCCGCTGGGCGGATGTGCGGCATGTTCCGGCGAGTCAGGCGGCGCGTCTATGGCACATCAATCCGCGTGATATTTTGCATAATCCGACATCGCTGGCGGCCGCGGAGCCGGCGGAAGCGGGAGCGGGAGGCAACGCGGGCCACAATCTGTTGTATTTAGCGCTGGCGGTTCTGGCGATTGAATCAATCACAGCACGGGCATTTTCACGATATCAGTTGGCTGCGGCAAAGGGCAAATAAGCTCCGGCGATGGATATGATGGACTGGATCACACATTTTATATTCGGTTTTGGGCACGGCGGGCCGCATGGGACGGCAGCGGGCGGGCCATCGTATCGCTGGGCGATAGGGTCGGGGCATCCATGGATAGCGGCCGGAGCGATGGTTCTGGCGGCGGCGCTGGGCTGGTGGAGCTACCGGGCCCAAAGCGCGCGACCGGGATTGCGGCGGACGATGGGGGCACTGCGGGCCGTTGTGCTGGCAGCGGTGGTACTGCTGCTGGCGCGACCCATGCTGGTGGCGAGCCGGAATATTCGCACGCCGGCCACGGTGGCGATATGGTTGGATCATTCGCTTTCCATGACACTGCGGGACAGTTACCGAAATCCATCCATGGTCAAACTGATTGCCGACCTTGACCGGCCGACGACGGGCAAAGGAACCGCCACGGTCGCGCCGACGGGCAGGCGGCCGAGCCGTTATGACATCGCCGGGAAGCTGTTGGCGCGGGCGACCGTCGGCTGGATGGGGCGGATGGTAAAGCAGCAGCGGGTGGCCATATTCACCGGCGCAACACATGCGCGATTGCTGGGCGAAGCATCAAACCGCAAAGAGCTGCGGGCTATTATTCATAAGTTGATCGAATCCCGGCCGACCGGCCGGGCGACGGATGTGGCGCGTGTTGTGCACGGCATTCTGGAAGCGTTGCACAGCCGTCCAGTCAGCGCCATTCTTCTGCTGACGGACGGCCGGTCAACACCGGGCATGCCGCTGGGACCGGCGGCCCGAATGGCGCGGCGCAGCGCCACGCCGGTGTTTACGGTTCCACTGGGCACCCGTCACACACCGTTTAATGCGAGCCTTGCACAGGTGCAGGCGCCGCGACAGGCATTTGTGCAGGACCCGGTCGCGGTGCGCGGGATGATCCATGTTTCGGGCGCGCGGGGCGCAGTGAATGTCCGCGTGCGGCTGCTGGAATCGCAGGCAGGAAATGGAAAGCCGGTGCAGTTGTTATCGCGAAACGTGCGCCTTAAACCGGGCGAATCAACAGCGCCGTTCAGCCTGGTGTTCCACCCGGATAAACCCGGGAAATACCGGTTGAAAGTCGTCATGGATCATGTTCCCGGGCAGATTACGAACCGCGGCAACACAGCCGGTCCACTGGTGACGCGGGTGGTGAAAGCAAAAATCCGGGTGCTATATGTGGACGGCTACCCACGGTGGGAATACCGTTACCTGAAAAATGACCTCATGCGGGAAAAAACCACGCAGATCAGTTGCCTGTTGCTTTCGGCGGATAATAATTTTGCACAGGAGGGGAACCTGCCGATCAATCATTTTCCGGACACACAGGCGCAAATGGACCGGTACGATGTCCTGCTGCTGGGCGATGTGGACCCGGATTATTTTTCCGCGGCACAGGTCAAACTTATTTTGAATTTTGTGGGACGGGCCGGCGGGGGATTTGGCATGATCGCCGGCCGGGAATATGCCCCGTTTGCGTACCGCAATACGCCTTTGGCGCGACTGTTGCCGATTATTCCGGGAAATCCGGCGGATCCGCGGTTGGCGCCGCCGCCCAACAGACCGTTTGAGCTGCACCTGACGGCGGCGGGACGGGCGAGTCCGCTGTTTGAATTTTTTTCACGGGAATCGGAAAACCTGCGACAGGTGGCCAACCTGGAACCCTTGTATTCGTTTGTGCCGGTGGCAGGGCTGCAACCAAGCGCCCAGGTGCTGGCGAACCTGCCTTCATACCGGATTGACGGCCGCCCCGTTCCATTGCTGGTGATGGGGCGTTACGGCGCGGGGCGGACGATGTTTTCGGCGATTGATAACACGTGGCGGTGGCGGTACTACCATGGCGGGCCGCTGTATAAAAGCTACTGGCTGGAAATGGTGCGCGAACTGGCGCGAGCGCGTGTGTTCGGCGCGGGCGGGCGGATTCGCATGCACAGTTCATCATCGCGGATTACCACCGGGCAAAGCACCCGCGTTTACCTGACGGTGCGCGGGGCGCTGGCGGCGCAAATGCCGGCCACGGTGCGGCTGGCGGTAAGCGGTGAGGGGGCGGCGGGGAGCATGACCTTATCACCCGTGAGCACGGGACATCATCATTATGAAGGGCTGTTTACGCCATGGAGTGCGGGCAGATTTACCCTGGCGCCGGCGGCGGGTGCGCTGCCGGCGGCAGTGCATGCGCTGCATATACGCGTCACACGACCGGACATGGAATTTGACGACCCACGGGTGGATTTTGCCGCCCTGCGACAGATGGCGATGTTGACCGGGGGAAAGATGGTGGCGCCGGCGGATTTTGCCTCCTTGCAGACCCTGATTCCAAATCGGAGCCAGGAAACGGTGACCCGCCGAAATCACCAGATTTGGAATAAACCAATTGCACTGATTCTGCTTGTCGCACTGTTGACGGTAGAATGGATTGTGCGCAAACGCGCCGGATTGATTTAATTTCAGGACATCCATCATGACCTTACTGCAACATCCGCCGTCCCTGTTGCCGCGATTGGCGCAGCTGCGCCGCCGCGCACGGATGATGCAGAGCCTGTACGCGGCGGGGATGGTGATTTCCATCACGCTTTGGCTGGCGATGGTGCTGGCATTTGCGGATTATCTGCTGCATTTTCCGGGGGCGTTGCGGCTCATTTTACTGGTAGCGGCGGCGGCGGCGGTTGTAACGACAGCCATCAAACAGATCATCGGCATCCGGCGCCCCCTGCCGGATGCGGTTTTGGCCTCACGCGTGGAGCGGTCGGGCT
>JAKBBN010000122.1 GCA_021808485.1 Planctomycetota bacterium
CGCCGTGCTTTTCCGGCGGAATGTGCGGCTCGATCAACAACCATTGCTCATCCGTGAGGTCACTGGGGTATGAATTCCTTTTCATTCCTTACCTATCGGCATTTTATGAACTTCTCAAACAGGCTCTGAGACTAATGAAGGCCGGTTCGCGTATGCCAATTGCCGCGGGTTATGGCTGCGTTGTTGGCTGTGTCGCCGGAGCTTCGGCCGGCGGGCCGCCCGTGCCGGTACCCTTTGAACCTGCCGGCTTTGGAGCGGGAAGGATCTCCTCGTGGACTGCGGTAACCGTGGGCAAGGGTGGATAGGCCGACGTCCGCTGTGTTGCGGCGGGCTGGTGCACGGGTGTGATGACCGTAGTTACAGTGGCCGGCTGACCCGGCCGGTTAGGCAGGCCGATTACAATATCCGGCTTGGGCGGCGGCTGTGTGTACAGTGTTTCCGCGCCATTCCCGGCAAATGACGGCGTGCGCACCGCGGTACCGGGCCCATGAAGTTTGTCCTGGCATCCGCCAAGCATAACGGCCGCAAGCAAAGCGCAAAGCGTGGCGCCGGCAGCGGTGAATTGCCCGGCGCCGCGCGGGGTATGATTTTTTATGTTCAGTTTACCGGTCATTGTGGGGCGCCTTTGGCATCGGTCGCGGCCTGGCTCCTTAGTTCCATAAGCCGTGACACTTCCATGACATCTTTATCCCCGCGGCCGCTGAGGTTAATAACAACGATTTTATCCTTATCCAATGTGCGTGCGATTTTCACCGCCGCCGCAATGGCGTGCGAACTTTCCAGAGCGGGCAGAATTCCTTCCCGTTGTGCCAGCAATTCAAAGGCCTCCAGGGCTTCATCATCAGTTACCGAACTGTATTTGACGCGGCCTGTGTCCTTCCAATAGGCATGTTCCGGGCCGACACCGGGATAATCCAGACCGGCGCTGATGCTATGAACATCCGCCGTCTGGCCTTCGGCATTCTGCAAGACATATGAAAGTGAGCCGTGAAGTACGCCGGGCCGGCCCAGGCTGAGCGTGGCGGAATGCTGTCCAAGGGCGGCGCCGCGTCCGCCGGCTTCCACACCCACCAGTTGAACTTGCGCATCGTCCACGAGCGGATAAAACATGCCGGCCGCATTGGACCCGCCGCCCACGCAGGCGACGACGCAATCCGGCAGGCGGCCGAACATTTCAATTGACTGCCGGCGCGTTTCCTGGCCGATGACACTTTGAAAATCCCGGACAATTCGTGGAAATGGATGCGGCCCAACCACCGAACCAATGATGTAATGCGTATGTTCCACCGAACCCATCCAGTCGCGCATGGCTTCATTGGTGGCATCCTTAAGAGTGCGCGAACCTGTTTCCACGCTTATGACGCGCGAGCCCAGAAGCCGCATCCGAAACACGTTAAGGGATTGCCGTCGAATATCCTCCGCGCCCATGTACACATCGCAGGTCATGCCAAAGGCGGCGGCGGCGGTGGCGGTGGCCACGCCATGCTGGCCGGCGCCGGTTTCCGCGATAATCCGCTTCTTCCCCATGCGAACCGTCAGCAGTCCCTGGCCGATGGTGTTGTTAATTTTGTGGGCGCCGGTGTGTGCAAGGTCTTCGCGTTTTAGAAATATTTTGGCGCCGCCGGCATAGTCGGTCAGCCGCTGGGCGAAGTAGAGCCGCGTGGGTCGGCCGGCAAACTCACGAATATAATATTCAAATTGGCGGCGGAATTCGGGGTCTTTTAGCGCCCGGTCATATTCATCCGCCAATTGATGAACCGCGATCATCAGTGTTTCCGGCACGTACGCACCGCCATACGGGCCGAAATGACCCAGCGCATCGGGTACGCCGCTGGAGGCGCCGCCAATGTCCATCCCGGAAATGGTAGAGGACGACAGCCGACGGGCCGGGGCGTCCGCGGCACTTCTATTTGTTGGTGGAACAACGGTTTGGCTCATAGCGGTAAGCCCTTTCACGTAACATCATAGGGACCGAATGCCCGTTTTGCCAGAACTATTTGACAGCCGATAAAGACGCCGCAGCCGCCGGCGGCCGGCAAAAAAAAGCGCATAAACCGGACGCATCGTGCGGAACATTAAGTGCCGGCGGCATGTGCGGGTGTAAAAAGTTCATCCGGTGCCGCACGTCGGAGCGCTGCGGTTATCAATCCCATGAACATGGCATCCGGCGACAGCGGCCGACTGGTGAGGCAGGGGTGGGCCTGTGTGCCGAAGAAGTACGGATGAATATCGGTTGGTAGTTCCAGCATCTGCATGATGGGCTGGTTAGGGGCATGGCCGCCGAATATCAGGCCGTGTTCTTCCAGACGGGCGATGTACCGCGGTTCAACTTCATAACGGTGGCGGAACCGCAGGCGGATTTTCGCGGCATTGTTGTAAAGTCGGCTGATGCCGGAACCTTCCCGCAGGATGACATCCTTGCCGCCGAGCCGCATATTACCCCCCAGCCCTTCGATTTTTTTCTGTTCCGGCAGGATATCAATGACCGGATGGGGGCAGCTGGGGTCAAATTCGGTGGAATTGGCGCCCTGCAGCCCGCACACGTTGCGGGCATATTCAATAACCGCCATCTGAAATCCCAGGCAGATTCCCAGGAAGGGAATGTGATTTTCGCGGACAAACCGGACGCATTCGATTTTTCCCTCCGCACCGCGGGAGCCGAAGCCGCCGGGTACGATCACTCCGTGGCACGAACGCAGAACATCGGCCACATTCCGGGCGGTTATTTCCGTGGTGTCCAGCCATTGAATGTTCACGCGGCAGGCGGCATGCACGCCGCAATGCTCGAGGGCTTTGTCAATACTGGCATACGCATCACGCAAAGAGGCGTATTTGCCGGTCACGGCAATGGTCACGGATTTTTCCCGCGGGGTGATCATGCGGTCCACAAACCCCTGCCATTTCCGCCGGGCCTGATCTTCCGATTTTTGATTTACCCGGTCGTGCAAATTCAGCAGCGTGAGCACTTCACGGTCGAGTCCGGCGTCGTGAAGCATTTCCGGAACCATGTAAATGCTTTCCACATCATGCATGGAAAAAACCCGGCGCATGGCCACATTGCTGAACATCGATATTTTTTCACGCACTTTATCATTGACCGGCGTGGGGCAGCGGCAGCCGATGATCTGCGGCTGCAATCCAGCCTGCATGACCTGTTTGAGGCCGAGCTGTGCGGCTTTGGATTTCTGTTCACCAAGACTTTGCGGCTCAATAATATACGTCAGGGCGACGACGCAGACACTGTGCTCGCCTTCTTCATAGGCAAGTTCCCGGATCGCTTCGATGAAATAGCCGTTTTCGTGATCGCCGACCGTGCCGCCGACTTCCACAAAAACCACGTCGGCGTTGGATGCCATGGCCAACTCGCGCAGGGAATGCTTCACTTCACCGGTGACGTGCGGAATCATCTGTACGTCGCGGCCCAGGTATTGTCCCATGCGTTCACGGTCCAAAATACGGGTAAAAATCTGCCCGCTGGTGGTGAAGTTTTTTCTGGACAGGTTTTCATCCAGCATGCGTTCATAGGTGCCTAGGTCCATATCCGTTTCCATGCCGTCATCCAGCACGAAGACTTCGCCATGGCGGAATGGATTAAGCGTGCCGGAGTCAATATTCAGGTACCCTTCCATTTTTATGGGAGCTACGCGCAGCCCCTTGTCCTTCAGAATTTTCGCGAGACTGGAACTGAATATTCCCTTGCCTAGGCCGCTCATCACGGTGCCCAGCACCACCACAAATTTGGTCTTTCCCTTTTGGTAGCCTTGGGGAAAGGGAGTGTAGAATTCGGTTTCGTGGGAAGTGTTGCTGAGGGAAGAAAGTAAATCCGGACTGGGATCATCAACCATGGGAAAACCTCATTGGACAAAAAAGGATAACCGATTCATGCGGCGGCGCGAAGTGAGGTGAAAAAAAGCGGTCGTTTGCGGCGCGATCCCAACGGTGGCGGAATCCCGGCGAAGCCCCCGACCGGCCGGGCGGAACAGGGGAACGGGTATATCCGCGGTGCTGCGACGGGGCGGCAGGCGGCCGGCCGAAGATGGCAACATGTTCCGTCGCGATTGTTTACAGTTCGGCAAACTGCATCAGTTCAATTTTTTCATGGCGCTCGGGCAGTTTCACCGACGCGTATTGCAGCTTGCCGGCATCCGCCATCATGCGGCGCACGGCGGCGGGGTCGTACTGGCCCGGCAGCCCAAGGAGTTGCCAGAAGAGTGAGCCGGTGCTGCGCGTTCCATCCAGAGGAGCGATCGCCTGGGCAAACGGCTGAATAACGCCCTGATAATTTTCAAACACGCCGGATTTTTCCGCCCAGGTGCATACGGGCAGCCCCAACGCGGCCTGCCGGACCGGGCCATCCGCGCGCGTGGAAAGAACCGTGAGATTCTTAAGCGGTTGAAATATGGCGGCGACGGCCGCGTCATTATGGGCGATGGGATCCGCACAAAGGGCCGCCGCTTGAATGCCACCGGAGGATACCTTGGCGGCAAGACCATCGAAATTCAGGACATTTCCCCCAAAATGCGCCCGCACGTTTTCCGCGCCCAGGCGGTTGGGGGATTTATCCGCACGGATGGTGTACGTGACGGCGCCGGTGGCCGGATTGGTGAATACCTGATCCTGCGGTTCCATCCGGGACAGATTGAGCGCCATCGCGCATCCGGGATCCATTTTGCGTGCCCATGTTGCGGCGAGAAACATTTCTTCAGTGGAATCGAAGGGGCTTAACATCAGAAGGGTGGAACCCTGTCCCCCGGCCGTGACGGCCTGCTTGAACGACTGCTCCAACTGTTCCAGCCCCTGCTGCCAGGTCAACCCGCCGGGAGCGGCCACGGAGGTAACGGCCTGGAGCCGATTGTTATGGACAAATTCCCAGCCATAGCGGATATCATCGCTGATCCACCACTTGTTGATGTCCTTGTTAAACCGCGGTTTGACGCGGTAAATCCGGCCCTGATTGTGTTCAATGTATATGTTTTCGCCGCCGCTGGAAAACGGCGAAATGCTGGGGGCGGATTTCAAAAACCAGACGCGCTGCGTGAACAGGAAATCCTTGTCCAGCAAGGCTCCAACCGGGCAGATGTCGATCACATTGCCGGACAGCGGGTTATCCAGGGATTTTCCCTGGAATACATCAATCTGTTCGCGGTGGCCGCGGCCGAACACGCCGAGTTCGCCGGTGCCGGAAATTTCACGTGTGAAGCGCACACAACGCGTGCACATGATGCATCGGTCGGAATAAAGCATCACATGCGTGCCGATGTCTTTCTTGGATTTCTTGGCCTTGTCCTCGTCGAAGCGGCTTTCCGCACGGCCGTACTTGAAGCTGTAGTCCTGCAGGTGACATTCGCCGGCCTGATCGCACACGGGGCAGTCCAGCGGGTGGTTGATCAATAGGAATTCCATCACGGCTTTTTGGTTGGCGACAGCCTTGACGGATTTGCTGTGCACCTTCATGCCGTTAACGGCCGGGGTCTGGCAGCTGGGGACAAGCTTCGGAACCTTGACGAGCTTGGCGGGGTCCTTGGGGTCCGGTGATTCAATTTCAACCAGGCAGATACGGCAGGATGCAACAATCGATAATCCTTCATGGTAGCAATAATGCGGCAGTTCAATGCCGGCATCGTTGCAGGCCTGCAGAATCATTTTGCGGCCTTCCCAAGTTACCTGCTTGCCATCTACGTCCATTGTGGGCATGGTCATTTCCTTGAATCATCACATCGCCGGATCGGTCACCGGCGGGGCGATTGCATGTGCGCGCCGGTTTGCCGGCGCGGCTGGATTGTTAAACGACGGCTCCGGCCGGCGTTAACGTCACGCCGCGGACCTGTTCCGGCTTCAACCGGGATTTAAAGTCCTGCGGGAACTTCTGCAGGAACGTTTTTACCGCCCAATTAGCACCGTCGGCCAAGCCGCAGATAGTCGTGCCGGGCATGGATCCCATGCTGAGGCCGACTTCCAGCAGAAGGTCAAAATCCGCGGGGCGGCCGAACCCCGCAACAATCCGATTCAGCATTTTGTGCATCCATGCGGTGCCTTCGCGGCAGGGGGTGCATTGGCCGCAGCTTTCATAAGCAAAGAACCGCACAATATTCCGGAGCATCAGCACCAGGTCCGTGGTGTCATTCATGACTATTACACCCGCGGTTCCCAGTCCCAGTACGTTGTATTTTCGACCGATGTCAAAATCCAGCTCCGCATCCCACTGGTCCGTTCCCAGAATTCCCATGGAAACGCCACCGGGAATGGCGGCGCGGTATTTGCCTTTTACGCCGCCGGCATATTTTTCGATAAGCGTGGACATCTTGATGCCGAGTTCCTCTTCATACACGCCCGGCTTGTTGATATGCCCGCTGACGCCGAAGAGTTTTGGTCCTGCCGAACCGGGCGTGCCCATGCTTTTGAACCATGCGGCCCCCTTGAGCACGATATCCGGCAGACAGGCCAGCGTTTCCACATTATTGATAATGGTGGGCTTGGCAAATGCGCCGGCGACGGCGGGGAAAGGCGGCTTGATTCGCGGCCACCCGCGCTTGCCCTCCAAAGCTTCCAGAAGACCGGTTTCTTCTCCGCATATGTATGCACCGGCGCCGCGATGCACATAACAGTTATGGACAATGTCCGTCCCAGGCAGTTTCTGTCCGAAAATGCCATGGGCATAGGCTTCCACCAGTGCTTCTTCAAGTATTTTTGCCTGCCGGTGGTATTCCCCGCGGATAAAAATATAGCTGGTGGTAATGCGGTTGGCATAGGCCGCCAGGGCAATGCCTTCCAGCAGAACATGC
>JAKBBN010000039.1 GCA_021808485.1 Planctomycetota bacterium
CAGGTCATCGGGCGTTACCTGTTTGAGCAAATTCGTCTTATTCTCCGCCGTGAACTGTGACACGCCGCTCACTTCCGAATTAAACCCGATCAATTGCCGCCCCAGGCGCTTGGCGATCAGTTGATCTAGGCCTACAAACGTACCCCCGCAAATAAACAGAATATGCGTGGTATCCAGCTGGATATATTGCTGTTCCGGGTGTTTGCGCCCGCCTTGCGGCGGCACATTGGCCATCGTCCCTTCCAGCATCTTCAGCAATGCCTGTTGCACCCCTTCGCCCGACACATCGCGGGTGATGGAAACGTTCATGCTGGTTTTGCCGATTTTATCGATTTCATCAATATAAATGATGCCGCGCTGTGCGGATTCCAGATCGAAATCCGCATTCTGCAGCAGCTTCAGCAGCAGGTTTTCAACATCCTCGCCCACATAACCCGCTTCGGTCAGCGTCGTGGCGTCGCCGATTGCAAACGGCACATTCAAACAGCGGGCCAGCGTTCGCGCCAGCAGTGTCTTGCCGGAACCCGTCGGCCCTATCAGCAGTACATTGGATTTATCAATCTCAACGTCATCACCCGCTCGTCCGTCCGCATGGGCCAGCCGCTTGTAATGATTGTGCACCGCCACCGCCAGGGCCCGTTTGCCCGCATCCTGACCAATCACATATTGGTCCATAAACTCCTTAAGCTGCCGCGGGGGCGGAATCTGCCCGATCGTGGGACGGGTCGCGGTGACCTTGCGTTTTTCCTGTTTGTAAATATTCTGGCACAGTTCAGAGCAGTTCGAGCAAATATAAATGTCATTCGGACCTTCCACCATCGGCCCGACATCACGGCTGGATTTGCCGCAAAAACTGCATTGCGTGACCTTGCGGCCCCTGAATCCGCTTCCGCTGGACGGCGAAGATCCACCGTTGTTACCGGTTCCGGAGCCGCCATTACCCGATTGATTTGTCATAATTCCTTGGTTCCAAAAACACGGCCTTAACAATTCGTCGGTTAAAACAGGCCTGCGTGATGAATAAACCCGCAAATGCGAACACTGCATAAGCACTGCCCGCCGATGACTTCCATATTACCAATTTACCTCTGTCATACAACCCCGATTCCCCTCGTCCGCCATGCCTCATATGCCCGCCGTCTGGCCGCACCGGCAGGCGGCGGTTACATTATGGTATGAAAACTGGCGGAACCGTAAGACAGACCGGGATGTATTGAAGTGATTCACAATCCAGATAGTTGGCTCCTGATTGCCGCGATTGTCCCGCTGCTGGTCGTTGGGCTTATCCTTACGCCCCTCGGGCGGGATGTCCGCCGCGCCGCGGTCCTGACAATTATTGGCAATACCGTCAGTCTGGTGCTGGCTCTTTGGACCGTGGCCCGTAGACTGTTATTTCACGGCCATATGAATCATATGGGACGTCTGACGTCCGGTAAGCCCATGTTGTGGAACTTTTTACCGCCGCATCTTTTTGCTCCCCACGCCCATCACTTGATTGCCGCCGGTGCGGGTCGGCCTCCGGTGGGGGGGCTGTGCCTGGGAATGGCGGTTGATTCCCTTACTCTCGTCATATTCCTTTTGACCACGGTTATTGCCTTATTGTCGGCGATTTATGCAATTGGCCTGGTGGATGACCGCCGTCTGCGCCCCGGCTGGTTCGCCTGGGCTAGTTTTTTCGTATTTTCCGTCTATACCCTTATTGTCGCCCCCAGCGTGCTGCAAATGTGCGTCGCCGGTATGTTGGCTACTGTCGGGCTTTGGGGTCTCGCCGGTGCCGCGTGGCGCGGAACCTATGAATCCGCGGTGCGGCGTGTTGTGCCTCTGCTTATCCTGGGCGATGCTCTTTTTCTGGCCGGCATCTGCCTGCTGCTCGTGCACTGCGGTGCGGCGGTTCTCCTGCTGCCTCAGGTCAACGGCATCACTCCCATTATTTCCGGCCTGGGTCGATCGTTGCATCTTCAAAATGTTGTGCAAGTTCTTCAGGCTGATGGCGCATCCCACTTCATGGGGCTGGGCTGGCGCGATTGGGCCGGGATTCTGATGGTATTCGGTATTTCCGGAAAATCCGCCCAGTTCCCCCTTCACACTTGGGCGGTGGAAACCACGCCCGCCGCCACGCCCACCGGTTCGCTTGCCGCCGCTTTAATGATTGCCATCACCGGCCCGTACATGGCGTCACGGCTTTTGCCGCTGTTGAATGTGGATGTGCGTCTGCTGGCTGCGATGGCCGCCGCCTGCACACTTTGTGTCGGCTCGCTCTGCTCCCTGGCTTCCACCGATGTAAAACGCTGCCTGATGTGGCTGGTCATCGCCCAGGCCGGCTTGGCCCTGTTATTTATTGTCACCGGTTCCTATGTCCCCGGTTTATACGAAGCCATTTATCTGGCTCTGGCGGCCGCCAGCCTCTTCTTCAGCGGCGGCACGGCGTTTTTCTGCACCGCCGGTCAGTTTGATATGCGCTTTCTTGGCGGCCTGTGGAAAACACTGCCCGTGACGGCCGCGGCTTCACTGCTGGTCAGCAGTTCGGCGATGGGGCTGCTGCTTTTCGGCCGGCCGGACCTGCTGGCGACGGGCTTTGATAATTTGCGGCACTATGGTTCGCAGATCGGCCAATACGGCAATCTGCTGTTCTGGCTGCCGCTGGTGGCCTGCTATCTGGTATTGTTCGGTCTGGCCCGCTGGTGGTGGCTGATTTTCGGCGGAAATTGGCGCGGCGCCGGCCCGGCGCCCGGCGGTGAATCCGCCGTGCGGCTCTTTCCAATGATCCTCCTTGGACTTGGCGCGCTGGTCTGCGGTCAGCCTTTGTTGGGGCTCGCCCGGCTGCTTCAAAAATCCGCTCCGCTGCAACTCTGCCCGCCGTATCCCGTTTCTTCCGGCGGTGATTTTGCCGTTCAAATGGCCCATCGGCTCGCCTGGTCGTTTCCCGCCGCATTGGCTGCCGCCGGGGCGATCTATTTCAGCGGGTTGGTGCGTGCGGAAAAAATTCGCCGGCTCCCCGGCCCGAATCTGATTTACCGCTGGATGGATGGTGAACTTTATTTCTACGATTTATATTGCGTCCTCGGCCGGCTGGTCCTTTCCGGCGGCGGAAAAATGCTGGCCGCATTTGATCGATGGATTATCGGATGGTTTGTCGTGTCCGCCGGGCTGGCCGTCCGGCTGGTTTCGATGCTGTTGGCCGCGCTGGACTGGCAATTGACCAGTGTGGCCGCGCCGGCAACGCTTGTTTCCGCCGCCGTCGCCGGAAAACGGCCGGTCAGTGCGCCGGCCCGTCGGTTGTTCGTGCTCGCAATTCTGGTGATGATCGCCGCGGCTCTCGCCGGCGCGGTGACGCTGGCACTGCGGCGGTAATTCCACTGATCCCGCGGATCGGCCGCTGGATTAACCCTTGATCAATGAAGTGTTGGAGCCTCGGCTTGCCCATGTTTGCATACAGTTCAATTTTGACCTGCCTGATTTTATTACCGCTGGTTTCCGCGCTGATTATCGCAATGCTGCCGTCCACCGGCACACGGTTGATCCGCAATGCCGCCCTGGCCGTATGTGCCGGTGAACTTGCCCTCGCCATTGCCGTTGCCCGGCTGTTAAATTGGCATGCCGGCTGGCAACTCATGCAGCACATGGCCTGGTTTGGCGGTCTAAGCTTCACGGTTGGTGCGGATCCTCTTACAGGTTTAACCGTTCTGGCCCTGACCGGCATGGGGTTGATAACCGTTCTGGCCAGCTACGTCGTCGAAGAGCAGATAAAGACCTGGTATGTATTGCTCCTTGTACTACTGGCTTGTCTGCTGGGCGCGGTTTGCAGCATGGACCTGATTCTCCAGGCGGCGTTTGGCGCCATCAGCATTCTTCCGGGTTATTTTTTACTCGGCTTGTGGGGGGGGGCTTCCCGTCGCGCCGCGGCCATGAAATATGCGCTTGTCTCCACTCTTGGCGCGATGGCCCTGTTTATCAGTATCATGCTGATCTGGTTGCACAGCGGTCCGCTCCCGGTAGCGCCGGGGCACGCCGCCGCCGCGGCCCGTCTGCCGCATCCCGCCGCGGTTACGGCGTTTGCCGGTCTTCAGTCATTTGATATCCGCCGTTTTGATCTCCTGATGGCCGGCCACGGCGGTTGGCTTGCTTTTATGCTTCTCATGGCGGCTGTCGCCATTCGCATGGGGCTCCCCGGCGGCCATATCTGGATTCCGGATACCATGGCCGAAGGCGCGGCTCCCGCCCTTGGCCTTGTGGTGGGCGGCAATTTCATTGTGGGTGTACTGACTCTTCTTCATCTGGCCATTCCGCTTTTTTTCAATCAGTTCATGTTGCATCGCAGCGGCCTGGTGGCCTGGGGCATCGGCGGCCTGCTGTATGCCGCCCTCTGTGCGCTGGCCCAAAACGATTTCCGCCGCTTGATCGGCTACTGGCTGATAAGCCAGGCCGCAATGGTGCTTATTTGCGCCGTCAGCCTCCAGCAAAATGGAATTCAGGCCATTGAGCTTTTCGCCGCCGGCGATGTCGTTACTCTCATGCTTTTGTTGTGGAGCGGGCATGTGCTGGCACGCCGGACCGCCGGCCGGGATCTTAACAGCCTAGGCGGCATTGCCGCCCTTTCACCGGAATTCTTCGCCCTGGCGATCATAGGTTTTCTGGCGGGCATGGCCTGTCCCGGCCTCGGTCTTTTTCCCGCGGAATTGCTGGCCGCCATGGCCAATTTTCGCGCCGCCCACCTGGATAACTCCGTGGCCGCTGCGGGCTGGTTTCACAACCATGCTTTCATATTCGCCGCGTTTGGCTCGGCCCTCGGTTTTGCCCTGCTTGCCGCCGGATTGTATTGGGCGATGGAACGTATTTTTCTTGGTACCCCGCGCCCGGAATACCATCATTTTACCCGGCTTACGGTCATGGAAAGAATCGTATTTCTCCTGCTGATTGCCGGCGAATTCGCCCTTGGCTTGCTGCCTGCCGCCATGGTCCTCTCTCCGGCCGGCCATTGCCTTCTGCCCGGAATCAAATGAGTTTAGGGCTTGCCGCCCGCCTGTTTCGGTTTGGCCGGCGCTGTCGCCGCAGCCGGTGATTGGGCCGCGTCCACCGCCGGCTTAAGCATGTTGCGCAGCACGTTCAGCACTGTTTCACCCTGGAAATAGGCCGGTCCAAGCCGCAGATGGATCGAATTCTCATCCACCGGACGCACCGCCCCCGGCGCCTTGTTCAGCAGCGGTCCCAACGCCGCAAGATCGTACATTCCGAACACCAGGTCCGGCGGCTTGCTGACAATGCTCCGGATGCCCGCCTTGCCCGCGATGATCCGCAGTTCCGCCAGTTCAAACAGTATTTCCACCTGCCGCGGCGGCGGCCCGAATGCGTCGGCAATATCCTTGCGCAGCGCGGCAATCGCATCCTGCGTATGGCACCTTGATAAACGCCGGTAAAAATCCATGCGCTGCCGGTCCGCGGAAATATATGTCCGTGGCATGCCCCCATGCAGACCGATGTCAATGGTTACTTCCGGCGGTTTATCCAGCGGCATGTTTTTCACGCGCTTAACCGCCTCTTCCAGCAACTGACAGTACAGTTCATATCCCACCGATGCGATATGCCCGGACTGTTCGTCGCCCAGCAGGTTTCCGGCTCCCCGGATTTCCAGGTCGCGCAGCGCAATCTTGAATCCCGCGCCCAATGACGCATATTCCTCCATTGCCTTCAACCGCTTCGCCGCGGCATCGGTAATTACCCTGTCCGGACTCAATACCAGGTAGCAATAGGCCCGGTGTTTGGATCGTCCCACCCGGCCGCGCAGCTGATGCAGGTCGCTTAACCCGAAATTTTCCGCCTGATTGATGATCATGGTGTTGGCCGTCGGAACATCCAGTCCGCTTTCAATGATCGTCGTCGAAACCAGGATGTCGGCCTGCCGCGTGAAAAATTTATGCATGATTTCTTCGAGTTCGTGGCCCGGCATCTGGCCGTGACCCACCACAATCCGCGCCCCGGGCGCCAGGGACCGCACCCGTTCCGCAATCGCCTGAATGTTATGGACGCGGTTGTGCACAAAATAAACCTGCCCATCGCGGGCCAGTTCGCGCTCCAGTGCCTGCCGGATGCGCGCATCCTCCCATCCGGTAACCTCCGTCACCACGCTGCGCCGGTCACGCGGGGGCGTCGCCAGGTTGGAAATATCCCGGATTCCCAGCAGGCTCATGTGCAGGGTCCGCGGTATCGGCGTGGCCGTCATCGTCAGCACGTCCACCGTCCGCCGCAATTGCTTAAGCTGCTCCTTGCTTTCCACGCCGAAGCGCTGTTCTTCATCAATAATCACCAGGCCCAGGTCGGCAAATTGCACATCCGCGCTCAGCATCCGGTGCGTGCCTATCAGGATGTCCACCTTGCCGTTCCGCGTGCGCTGCAGAATGTCGCGTATGCCCGCCGGCGTCTTGAAACGTGACACGCTTTCCACCACAAACGGATAGCCCGCTATCCGCTGCCCGAACGTCTCTTCGTGCTGCTCCACCAGCACGGTGGTGGGGGCAAGCACCGCCACCTGCTTGCCCGCTTCGCACACCTTAAACGCGCTGCGGATCGCCAGCTCCGTTTTCCCGTAACCCACATCCCCGCATAAAAGCCGATCCATCGGCCGCGGCTTCTGCAGGTCCTTTTTTATCTCCTCAATGCAGCGAAGTTGATCCTCCGTGGCCTGAAACGGAAATGAATTCTCAAATTCCTTCATCCAAACCGTATCCGCCGGATACGCCGTTCCCGGAAAATGTTCCCGTGCCGCCGCCACCTCCAGCATCTCTGCGGCCAGCTTTTCCACCGCTTCGGCCACCTTGTCCTTCTGGCTTGCCCAGGCATTGCCGCCGAATGTGGACAGCGGCGGACGGCCCTGCGCTCCGCCCACATATTTCTGCACCAGGTTGATCTGCACAATCGGCACATGCAATACCGCCGAGCGGGCGAATTGCAGGGTCAGGTACTCCATGGATTTGCCGTCGCGGCTCATGGTTGTGTTGCCGGTGTACCGCGCAATGCCGTGGTCCACATGCACCACATAATCGCCCGGCTGCAAATCCAGAAAATGGTCGATCGGCCGCGCCCCCTGAATTGCCCGGAGCCGCCGCTTAAGATGATACCGGTGAAAAATTTCGTGATGCGCCAGCAAAGCCAGGCGGGGCGGCTCTTTTTCCGGCGCACCGGGCCGGCTTGGCGCATCCTCCCCGCCTGCCTTATCTTCTGCCGGTCCCCAGCGAAAGCCCATCGCCAGATCGCCCACCGGCATCGCCACGCGGTGCATGACATCCGGGTGTTTCACGTGCAAAAGATCGGTCAGCCGCGACTTTTCCGATTCGCTTTGGCATACCACCGCCACGTCGTCGTTCGCCGCCATCGCCGCAAGCTTCGCCAAAGCCGTGTCTGTTTGCGTATCAAACTGTTCAACACTCCCGCACGGTAGACGGATGGTATCGGGGCCGGCCTGCCCGAATTGCATGATCTGCGCCCAGGCGAATGCCTGTATATTTTTCAGCACGGACGTTACCGGATAAATGCCGCGAGCCTCCGGAAGCCGGTCCAGGTAGCTTCGCCCCTGCTCCTGAATTTCCGCCGGCTCGATCAGCCATATGATGGTTTCCTTCGGCAGCCAGGCCGGAAGGCTGACCGTCTTTTCCTGCGGCCATGTGGAAGATGAACCCGTCGCGGCCACCCGCAAAGTCGGCAGCACATCCAGCGTGCCCAGCGTTTCCACATCAAACCCGTGGATCGATTCAATCTCATCGCCGAAAAAATTCAGCCGCAGCGGCCGTGTTTCCCCGGGCGGCCAGAGGTCCAGAATTTCGCCGCGAACCGCAAAATCTCCCGGATTCTCCACCGCCTCCAGCCGCGTGTAGCCCTGCTGCGCCAGCCAGGCGGTCAACGCCTCGCGTTGCCGTGTATGGCCGGCTGCAAGCGTAAGGATCTGTTCCGAAAGCAGTTCACGGTTCGGACAGGGCTGCATGATCGCCTGAATAGGCGCCGCAATAATGCCTGGAATTTTCCCGTCGGCGATATCCGCCAGCAGGCCGAGGCGCTGCGCGGATAATTCCTGGGAAGTATTTGTTTCACCGGGCAGAACCTCGTAGGCCGGAAACAGTTGCGGCCGGCTGTCGGCATCAAAAAATGCCAACTGGTCAATCGCGTCATCCGCGTCGTCCAGGTGGCCGGTAATAATCAGTACCGGGCGTCGCAGTCTGGCTCGCACCGCGGCCGCTAAAACCAGCGCACACGATCCCCATTGGCCGGTAGCGGCGGTTTTTCCCCGGCTGGAAAGCTCATCGGCCAGCCGTGCGACCACGGCCGATGTGAAAATACCGTGCAACTGTTCAGGAATGGCGGCGCTTTTGGTCATCCGTAATGCCCGCCGCACTGAACCATTCGGCCGGAGGGCACAAAGCTATGGTAGAGCAACCCGTCCGCTTAAACAAGATGATGCCGGTATGTGGCATGTCTTTTTATCTTCGCCGCCGCATATTATCGAACGCGCCCGCCGCTGCGGGGCCAAGCGTACGGTTCCCCGGCGATCCCAAACCCCCGATGAATATTGCCGGATCCCCTGGGGATTCTCCCGGTTTCCCATCGCCGATTGAATCCTGATTCAAGCCCAAAACAGCGCTTCGCGTCCACGCGCCGCCTCCCCTCAAAAGCCGCCCTTGGATTTACCTGCCTCAATGGGTATAATACAGTTAAATTCCCGCCGGCGAAGACCCCTTCTTAAAGTTTGTTCTTTACGCTGGATGATCCCCGGAGCCTGTTAATGCAGGTGAGTCCGGGGCGCCCGCGGTATTGGAGAAATATATGTCGTTTCAATCCTATGGTCTTCACGCGGACTTGCTGCGCGGCATCAAAGACCTCGCTTTTACCCGTCCCACACCCATCCAGGCTGAAGCCATTCCCGCCGCCATGACCGGCCGCGATCTGCTTGGCTGTGCCGCCACCGGCTCCGGCAAAACGGCCGCCTTTTTATTACCCGCCATGCACCAGTTGCTGACGCGACCGCCTGCCGGCAAACGCGCCACCCGCGTGCTTATTCTCACGCCCACGCGCGAACTCGCCGTTCAAATTCAGCAGAATTTTATCTCCCTGGCCACCCACACGCCGCTTTCCGGCGCCGTTGTGATTGGGGGCGCCGGCATGGGGCCGCAGGAACACGCCTTCCGCAGTGCCGTTGATTTTCTCATCGCCACCCCCGGCCGCCTGCTGGATCATCTAAAGCGGCCCTACGCGAATTTATCCGGGTTGGAAGTACTTATCCTTGATGAAGCGGACCGCATGCTGGACATGGGCTTTTTGCCGGACATCCGCCGCATTCTCAAGCTTATTCCGGTAAAACGCCAGACGCTCTTTTTTTCCGCCACCATGCCGCCGGATATTCGCCATCTGGCGCGTGATTTGCTCAAAGACCCGGTGGTCATTCAAATGGAACGCCAGGCCGCGCCGGCCTCGGGTATTACGCAAGCCGTTTATCCGGTGCCGCAGCATCTCAAATCAGCCTTGCTCTGTCAGTTGTTAAAAAATGATGAGCTTGAATCCGTTATTTGTTTCACGCGCACCAAGCATCGCGCCAACCGCCTTGCGGACCACCTGAAGCGCCGTGGCCTGGACTGCGCCATCATCCACGGCAACCGCACGCAGGCCCAGCGTACCGCCGCTCTGGCTGGTTTCAAGGCCGGCCGATATCGAATTCTTGTCGCCACGGATATCGCCGCCCGCGGCATTGATATTGCCGATGTGTCTCACGTGATCAATTTCGACTGCCCTCACCTTCCGGAGGACTATATTCATCGCGTCGGCCGTACCGGCCGCGCCTCCGCCACCGGTGATGCGTTCACCCTGGTTTCGCCGGATGAAGAGCGGGACTTGCGGGCCATTGAACGTGCGATTGACCGTCGCCTTCCGCGTATTACCCTGCCGGAATTTGACTACGCGCAGCAGGCGGCGGAAAAGCTGGAGATACCCATTACCGAACGCATTGCGGCTATCCGTCAGCGCAAAGCCCAGGAAAGAGCCAATACCCAGCGCCGTCAGGAAAGCCGCCGGTCGCCGGGTAACGCCGGATCATTTTCCCCGGACCGCCGGCCTGAACACCGCACCGGCAGGCAGGGCCCGGCCGATCCGCAATCCGCACCAACCGGCCATGGCGCCCCGCGCCATGGCGGCTCGCCCCGCGCCCGTCAGCCGCAGGCCCATGGTGAATCTTTCCCCGTTGCCCCCTTTGACAAGCACGGGAAAAATATGCCCCACGCGCCAACCGGCAAATCGCGGCAATTTGGGCATAATCAACGCTCAAATTACACCGGCAAGCCGCGCTTCGGCACAACGGATGGGCGGCCCGGCCATCCGCGATCCAGTCACAATCGACCGGCCAATCCGTGGCATAAGCCTTAAACGGACGCTCCCGGGTGATGCGGTTTTCCGCGCGGCTGTTTGAATTTATTTGCCGGTTTTAACCCGGTGTTGGGCTGCGAATGAGTGCGTCGGCGTATTGGCGACAAGGCCTTTTGTCGATATGATATTTCCCAAAGCTGAGGCTGCACGCAAATGTGAATTATTCAGTGCCGCTGTCATCTTTTTATCTGCGCTCGGCTGATGTTCGGCGCGACGCGCCGGCAATCGCGGAAGTTTACTGGAAAGGATGTCATGGGCGTACCAATTTCTCAAATGTGGACGGTTGCCAGATATGTCTTAACTCAGAAAATCCGCGGAAATCGCCGCTACCCGTTGGTACTCATGCTCGAGCCGCTTTTCCGCTGTAATCTGGCCTGTGCCGGCTGCGGGAAAATTCAGTATCCCCCGCACATTCTTAAAATGCATCTTACCCCGGAGCAATGTTTCAAAGCCGCGGAAGAGTGCGGTGCACCCATGGTCAGCATTCCCGGCGGCGAGCCTTTGCTGCATCCCAATATTCAGGAAATTGTCGAGGGCCTTGTCGCCCGCCGCAAATATATCTACCTTTGCACCAATGCCCGTCTGCTGCTGGAAAAAATTGATCTTTTCAAGCCCTCCAAATACCTGACCTTCAGCGTGCACATGGACGGCCAGCGTGAACATCATGATTTTTCCGTTTGCCGTGAAGGCACCTACGATACCGCCGTCGCCGGCATTCGTGAGGCGGTAAAACGCGGTTTCCGCGTAACCACCAACACCACGCTTTTTGACGGAGCGGATCCCCGCAGTGTCCGCGCGTTTTTTGATGAAATGATGGAGCTTGGCGTTGAAGGAATGATGCTCTCCCCCGGCTACAGTTATGACAAGGCCCCGGATCAGCAGCATTTTCTGGGCCGCGCCAAAACGCGAAAACTCTTTTCCACCATTCTTTCCAACCGTGAAAAAAAATGGCGGTTTAACCAGAGTCCGCTTTTCCTTGAATTCCTCATGGGCCGTAGATCCTACGCCTGCACACCGTGGGGCATGCCGACGTACAATATTTTCGGCTGGCAAAAACCGTGCTACCTGCTGCAGGACGGTTATGCGGAAACATTCCAGGAACTGCTTGCCGCCACGGACTGGAAAAATTACGGAACCGAATCCGGCAATCCCAAATGCGCCAACTGCATGGTGCACAGCGGTTATGAGGCCAGTGCCGTAGACCACACCTTCAGCTCCGTCGGAGGCCTGCTGGCTGCGGCCAAAGCCACGCTGTTCGGTGGAAATTACGCCAATCAGGCGGCGTTGGATGCCCTGTCGGAGCCGCCGCCGCCTCACCCCGCAAAATTCGTGCAGTTGCAGGTAAGCGCATCGGCGCCGCGGCAGCGGGATGAAGTTTCAGTGTAGTACCATTCGGCTGGCGATCTTCGCCTCTTACTCATGATGCCTCATGATGCGATAGCCGGTAACTTGCAAAGGAACAACAGCATGCCCCAGGTCGTCAGTTCGGTAAATCCGGCGCACAACCCTGCCGCCTCAGCCGGCGCTTCACCCCCCGCGGAGACAACCGCTGTAGTCCATGAAAACATCGAAGGGTGGGTGGCTGATGTCAGTTCGCCGCAGCTCCTGCGCGATGCTGTGGAAAAAGCCTTTAACTATCGTGGCGATGTAACCATCCGTCGGCGGGATGGCAGCAGTGTGGTCGGCTACCTGTTTGACCGCTCCATCATTGATGCCGATCCCGCGCGGTCCCTCATCAGAATGCTTCTTGAGTTAAGCGGCGGGGAAAGCCGCCGGGAAGTCATTATGCTGGCGGATATCACCGGCATTGAATTCACCGGGAAAGACACCGCCGCCGGCAAAAGTTTCCAGACATGGCTTAAAAAGTATCAGGAAAAAAAGGCCGCCGGCGAAAAAAATATCGGCATTGAGCCTGACCCGCTCTGATCCTTGCTCCACATTCGGTTTCAAGTGACGCCCTAACCCCCATTCGCTAACAGGGGTGTCAACTGAAGCTTATAGCATTCTGTGACGCTTCGGATCGCTAATTCTATCGTTTGCCGCGGTACTGAGCCGCGCCGCAAGGTAGCGGGGGCCGATCCGGCTAAATCAATCGGCGGAGGCAGGCGCGGCGGCGAACGGGTGGAACTTCTGAATTATAACACCGATTATATTCGGCAAATCTGGGAAACCTGCGTCCGGACGTTACATGGCCCTCCGGCCGTCCAGAACGGTGCTGCGGGGACTCTGCCTTGATACCACGATATGCACGTGAAAAATCGGCCCGCCTGGCAGCGGCTAATGAGATCGCACGGGAATGGGGTGATGAATAGAATCGCAGAGAACAATCCTAACGTGATCTGCCCGCTATAAGTTGCAAAGCCAATTGGCAACTGAGGTGATATGCTCGTCGCTTGTCAGATTCGCGGCGTTCTCCAACTCACCTCTCTGGAGCATTTCCCATATTTCCGCTGCCATCTTCGCCTCAATGGCCGCGCCGATGAAGAACGTGCGTACCTTAAGCTTCTCTTTGGTGAAGGCTCTACGGATTCGATCCAACGCGGTGCGTGCTGTCTTCCAGTGTTCGTCTGCGCCTGCCGGGTCAATACCACCCTTGAGCTCGCCCAGTGCGATAAGCTTCTCTATATGGGCCAAGTGACTTCTAACTTCAGGAGAAATTTCGGCTTCCTGGGCCGCTGGATTCCGCGGGGCTGGCGGAGAGATTACATCCGCGTCGCCGATAGGCTGCAACGGATCGGCTTTTGTGCCATTGACAGAGGGTTTGTGAACTTTTGCACTGTCGCGCCCATTGGGAATCTGAAGGCGCAATCCATTTTTCGGCCGCACCCTCGCGGCTGCTTTTTTTAGTCGAATCTCTTTCATCTTTCACCGCGCCATGAGCCTTCTATCCCAATGCTGCGATTCCATAACCAACGGCTCTTGCCATCATAAAGAGGTGGATGCATTGGGTAAAGCGCGTGGTCGACCGGCGGGACTTGGGGGCAGGGCAATCGCGTGTAGATGCAGGCCGAAAAAATTGTGGGCAGGCAGCCGGGACCTCCTGCACGCGCAACCATTCACCTGTTTTTTCAACAATCGTCGCTTGTTCCGGATTAAAAGCAAAAGCGGCATCCCGCCGCCCGGTAAATTAAAATACCCCGCGGCCGGCCGCGGCGCCTACGAGGGCCTCGTGCGATCCGGCACTGCACGGGGGCAAATGTTGCGGGCGGGCGTCAGCTCGCGGAATCAACATGCGCCTGCCTTGGCAGGGTTGCATGCTGCCGGTGGCTCCGTTGCATCCGCCAAAATGCAACAAAAGTATAATAGATGGCTGCAAATGTCACTTGACCAAGCTGCGGTTAGGTTGATAAGGTTGATTGATCGTGAGGCGGCTGATTGTGGTTTAAAGTTCTCCGCCGCGGTGTGGTTTAATGCTGCGATAGTTTTGGTTCGGCGTGGTGGCCGTCAGCCCGCCCCAACCCCCAGGCGCCTCCAGCGCGAGCAACTTGAGGAGGAAAATGCATATGCCTCCAGTATTGAAAATCGGCATTGTTTCCATAACCCTTACATTGGCCGCCGGTGTGCAACCGCTGACGCCGGCCGCAGGCGCGGTGCAGGGCGTTTCGCTGCGAATAACGGCGACAAAAACAACTTGGCGGTCCGGCGCGGCGGTTCCGGTGCGTGCGACCTTTGTCAATCATGGAAAGTTGCCGTTCGTTTTTACCCAGGAGTATAGCGCCCGGTACACCTTTGTTTTTCGTGGCAAGTTCGGCCCGCAATCAAAGCCGGCTGCGGCCACCCGCTTTGCAAAACGTTGGGGCCGCCGGGTACTCGTGTCAAGGAGTTGGGCGCCGCCGCTTCAGATCGTGGCCGTGGGAAAAAAGGCTGGGTACCGCTGCGCTCCGAATGGTGGCCGGTTTATCTTCGCGGGCCGCTACCTGGACCTGACCATGCCCGGCAAATACCGCATCCGGCTGCTGACCAAATACGGAATGCGTAAGTTTGCAGGCGACGGGAGGTATATCACGACCGCAGGCGGGGAAAAATTCGGCCGGTCTCTATTGCTCAATCAGGACACCGTTGGCCCTCCACCGTATGGGAAGCGGATCGCCGGCAACTGGATCGGCGTAACGATACTGCCTCCCTACGGGCATATACCAAAGTTGGCCCTGGTTAAACTCCGGACATTACATGGCGATGGCAGGGATCGATCCGGTATTGGGTTGGCTCTGGTGCGTTCCCGTGTGCATTCCCATGTTCGCGGCGCGATTTTACGTCGAATTCGAGTCGATCTTTTTAACACGGCCGACCGGCGCCGGGCGCTGCGCCTCACAGGCGATCCATTGGCTGATTTTGCGCGAATTGAAATCACCGGCCCAAGCTACCCCGGTGAGTTCACCGTGGTCAAGTTGCCCAAGCCGCATGACGTCGCCTTCATACGCAAGTCGCCGACTCCCCTGACCGCTTACGGCCGATGGCTGGCCGAACATCCGCCCGGGAGGGTGAAATGGAAGACTTACAGACTAAAGCCCGGGGGAATGTACAGGTATGCCGAGCCGATCAATTTGAGTTGCATGTACGACATGAGCCTTTCCGGCGTCTATCGTGTGCGAATTGAACTGGCGCATCCAAAGGTCTGGTCAAATTGGGTGAATGTTGACGTCCCCGATGTCGAACGCCAAGATTAGCGTCGAAGCGTTTTTCATTGCACCGGGACGGTGTTCGGTATTGATCGCCCGGATCGTGCCTGTTTTATATTGCATGGAGGAAAAGACACATGTTGACTTTATCCGGCAATAAACTGGCGATCTTTAAGATTGGCCGCCTTAACATCCCCTTTCCATTTCTTGTGATCGTTGCGTCGCTGGCATTCACATTTTTTTACGCCAATCGAAATACTTGGGCCGCGGGCCTTGTTGTTCCATCTTCTCCGCGTGCGCCAAGAATATCGCACGGTGCACGGCTGATAATTAAAAGTCCAGGCCGAATCGTGTCCGGAGAAAAAGTGGAGGCCAGAATAACCGTGGTCAATCATGGGAAGAGTTTCCTATTGATTCCCGGTTTGCTGCCACCAGAGTACGACTTTCCATCGAGCTGGTGCTGGGGACCAAATGTGCCGTCTATTCCAACCGTTCTCCTCCGGAACATAACCTATGACTATGGAAGGCACCCGGCGGGATCGGAAAAGGGAAGCGGAGCGATGCCCGGCCATCAATACACTTTGCATTTACCCTTAAACTTTGCCCATATTTTCGACCTCACCGTCCCCGGCAAATATCGGGCCCAGCTCGCCGGGATGGGCATGGACAGCAACGTCAACAGGTTTCGGGTGCTGCCGCCCAGGGATAAACCCCGCGGACCGGCGGTGCGAGAATTTTCCGGCAAGTTGCCCAGGCGATTCGCCTGGGGGAGCGGCTGGCACGGAGTGCAAATGGCTGCATATGTGAAAGGTAATCCCGGCATCGCCAATCCAACGGCCAGTGTACGGATATTATTCCGCCGCGCCGGCAGACAAGCTGCGGCAATATCCCTCACCGGGAACCCGCATATCGATTTTGCCCGCCGCAAAATGATCGGGCCGTTTCACACAATCAAGGCGATCGACGGCAAGCCCGCGCCGCCGACCGCCTATGGCAGGCTATTGGCCTACCATCGCCAACTCCCAGCCGCAGCCAAGACGTATAGGCTCAAGCCCGGCGTCATCTACACCTATTGGCGGCCGCTGGTGCTGAATCGCGAGTTCGATCTTTCCGTGTATGGTCCCTATGAGTTTTCCGCGCATTTGGGCAGAGCCAAACTAAAAACGGATCCGGTTATCATTTATGTCGGAGTGCAATCCAGGTTTTACAGGCGTCCTAAAATCCATCGGTAATGCGCCAATGAAATTTGGCGAAATATTAAATTTATCTCGTCCGCCGTAAACAATGTGGCACAAAGCCTTGCAGGCGGATTCCTTTGGTTCGCCGCCATGGACAGTTATACTGATTTGATAAACCCGACGCAGCCGTCAGGCACCCCCGGCGCGACGATGTGGGTAATGTACACGCCCACAGCGACCGGATCAATTGGCGTACCGCTGGCCTCGGCGGCTTGGAAATTTAGCGGCACACTAACTTGGGCAAACAGTGCATGGACGTTAACCAGCCCATCGCCCAGCGCTGCCGGCAACGCGACTGCAGGCGCCACCAATGAATATCCGACATGGAGCCAGTTGTCAGTCCTCCCAAATCCACCGAATTAATTAAGGAGCATTGTATGAAATCCATTCTGTGCATTGCAACGGCTTTCGCCGCTTTTTGTGCGACAACAGCGCCCGCAGCAGCTGCAAAGAATCATTTGGCAGCGGCCCCGGCTCGCGGGATTTCGCTGAGGATCGCGACCGAAAAAAAAATGTACGCGTCAGGATCGGCGATTCCCGTTCATGCCGATTTTCTTAACCACGGAAATCGCCCGTTTGCGTTCCTGCAATATCCAGGGGAAACAGAAAACACTTTCATATGTGCGGGTACGTATGGCCGCCATGGCAGGCCTGTTCAATTAACCCTGTTCGGCCACAGGGCCCTGCATCGGAGGGCGTATCTCTCCCGGCATTGGTATCCCCCAAATCAGATTGTCGCCTCTCAAAAATCATCTCAGTATTGCAGTCCGGTGCCGGTCGGGCGGTACTTGGATATGACGCTTCCGGGCGAGTACCACATTCGCCTTACCAGCAAATACGGCATTCAATCCGCGGGCTCCGAGCACGCGTGGAACGGTGATCTTGCCGTTGGCCCGCATTTTCGACTCATCCAAGATGGAGATGGCAGTATCGTTGCAAAACGAGTCGGCCTCAGCAATCGGATATCCAGCAACTGGCTTAAATTTACGGTAACCGCGCCCTATCGGCGACTTCCGGCCTTAGCGCTGACGGCATCCACAAAGGCCGGACCAAAGTTGCCGCAAAATGTCCCCATCGGTATTCATATTGTTCTGACGGAACCGGATGTGCACGGTCCTGGGCCGATCGGCATGCGGGCCAAATTAGTCGTCGCAGGTCGGAACCCAGTCACACGGCGCCTCACCGGCAATCCGTTCGCGGATTTTGGGAAAATCGAAATCACCGGCCCAAGTGATCTTGACGAGATTACCATCGTGAAAGTGCCCAAACCGCACGAAATTATTTCCAAGCTCGCCATACCGCCCTTAACAGCCTATGGGCGATGGTCGGTTGCCCATCCGCCGACAGGTCTTAAATCACGAGCCTATACACTGAAGCCCGGCGTCGTTTACGATTATTCTAAACCTATCAATCTCAGTTGCCACTATGATTTGAGTTTGCCGGGAATTTATCGGGTGCGTGTTCGTTTGTCGCATACACGCATTTGGTCACCATGGACGGAAATAACGATTCCACCAGGCTGATCGGGAATCGATCCGCGACATATGGTTGCCCAGGCCAGGTTTGACACGAAGCGTTGCAGGCGGATTCCTTTGGTTCGCCGCCATGGACAGTTATACTGATTCGATAAGCCCGACGCAGCCGTCAGGCGCCCCCGGTGCGACGTTGACGTTCACGCCGCTGATTACAGGATATTGGCAGGTTTCCGTGAGTTGCTCCGTGACCGTTACCGACATCACATCCAACCAATACTGGGCCGGCAGCGCCGACGCCGGGCTGGAAAATTTGACCAGCCATGTGCTGCACATCGAATACGGAGGCAATGTCGTTGACGGTCAAACGCAGGATTTCTGCGTCGGCGAGTACATCGGATTGACCGCCGACTACGGCCCCGGTGACATGACGCTGAAGTGGAATGTAGCGGGTTCAATAATTTACGCGTATGAAGCCGACAACCAGGAGGGCGTGATTATCCCCATAACTCCGGCACAGCTCACTTACGCCGACTTAAATTATTACTGGATGGACACTGACAGCGGCAGCACAGAGAATGAAAATGTAAAATTGACTGGAACGCTTCCAAATGGCGGTTCCCCGTCTCCTGTGAAAACGACGTTTAATGTATACAGACCAACGCCGACGTTTACCACGAAGTATCTCGGACCAATTACCCTTGTCGATCCTGCCCTCTATGACGGCGGCGCGCCGGGCGGCGGGTATGATCCCGGGATCGAGTTTGACTATAATATACCAACATCGCAATTTGGCAGCGGTGCGAACCTTTCCACGGTACAGATTGTCGATTTGGCGACGGTGACGACTAAACAAAACAATTCGGTTAATGGCCAAACCGTTACCTTCGAGTACACGCTGCCTTCGAGTGATTTGCCAGGCCCCATTTTAGATACATCGTTCCCCTACGGCGGGTATAGCAATAACGGCTATTATACAGACGACAACCACCGCGGTGGCGGATGGCCTCCTCATTGCCAAGCCTAAAATCGCATTAGTTATCCTCTGCAGGGGGGTACATCCCGGTTTATGCCATCAGCTCTGGGCGGCCTAAATATGGCCCACGATCGTTGGGAAAATAATATCCCCAGCTCGCTCACGAATAGCTTGGCCGCAGGATATGCCCACCTGTTCTGCTTCAGTCGGAAATTGAGAAACGGGTTTTTGGTACAAGGTATGATCTGGTGCCGAAAAGGAGTCCGTTTATGTCCAGCATCCATCCGCAACTGCCGGATGTCCGTTTTGAAATCGCCGGCTCCGCCCTGTTTGGTGAACATATATATGAGAATCAGGTCCGGCAGCTTGTGCAAACCCTTGGCCTGCAAAACGTGGTCTCATTTCTTGGCTTCCGGCCTGATGTACCCGAATTGATCTCCCAGGCGGACCTTCTGGTCCATGCCTCCACCACGCCGGAACTCTTCGGGCAGGTACTCGTTCAAGCCATGGCTGCGGGTAAACCGGTCGTTGCCACACGCGGCGGAGGAGTCCCGGAAATTGTCCTTGAAAGCAAGACCGGATTATTAGTTCCCATGGGTGACCCATCAGCCATGGCCGCCGCTATCATCACAATCATGAATAATACGGATCAGGCTACGGCGATGGGTTGTGCGGGTAAACTTCGCTTTATTGAAAATTTTACAATTCAAAAAACAGTGCAACAGGTGCAATCTGCTTATGAATCACTGATCCGCATCTGAATTTCATTAAAATTCAATCCAAATCGCACCAAATCGTTGCAATTCTGCTTCATTTGACCTCGCAATAAAGAAAAAGCCGGCCCCGTGGCCGGCTTTTTTTATGCGCAAATTCTGCCGTCGCGTTCACCAGGAGTAACGCACGGAATAGTTCAACACTTTTTTCCCATTGGCCGGAACCTGCAATTTGAACCGAATTTCATTGGAATTTATTTTAACAAATTTTTCGCTCGCTTTTGTAATTTTCCAATTGCTCCAGCGGTACAAATACTGCGGAACTTCCACCTCTACCGCCTTGGATTGATGATCACGCAGCACAATTTTAAATGTTTCATCCATAATACGCATGCCATTATCCACATGAAAGTAAGTTTGCGTTCGGCTGCCCGTGATATCAAACGCCTGACCCGCCCGAATTTTTAACCGCCCATCTTTCGGCGTATCCTTAATCAAATCCTCGCCAACGAATTCCAGCGTTCCATCTGCGGAATCCTGCTGATAAAGCCGAACCTTACCCCTCGGCAAAGGCATTCCCATCCCATTGGGCTTTGAATTTCTTAAACGGATAAATACACTCGCATTTCCGGTAAAATGCACGCTCGGCGGCGTATTCAAATCCGGACTGTTGGCATAATTCCACCAATACGGATTCGGCTGACCGGAAAACTCAAGCTCCCGCCTCACCTTTACTCCCTGCCGGGTTGGAAAAAGTGCGATCTGGATCATGGAATCGTTGGGAATTGTCGTCCGGCGCGGCAGCGTATACATATGGTATTCGAAAAACCGCTTCTGCTGAAAGCCCGCTGGTGCCTTCGCCCCAGCAGGCGCATACGCTCTCATCGTAAAAACCGGTTGCGGCGGCTGAACGCGGTTCACGGTCCCGGCGATGAGTTTTAAACGTGTATTTTTGTACGCCTTTCCGGACAAATTCACCATCGTAACCCATGCGGCAACATTGGCACGCGAATTGGCTTTGTTTAACACCAAGTTATAATCCGCAATCCATGTCAGGCCCTTGGTTTGGTAGCTGGTCAGCACCTTCTGTTTTCCCGCCTTTGGCGAAAAAAGCTGCCATTCCAGCGTTGGCTTGGTAATCAGCCCCGCCGGCAATGATGGCAGGCGAATTTGCTGAACGGTATTTGGCGCTAAAATATCGATTCCATTTTTCGTTTTCAGTACCAACGATCCGCCGGCATGAAATAATCGCCCGCTCAATTGGCTTAACCCCCGATTTCCCACCGGAACCCACACATTCAGTTTATGGCCGATGTATTTTTGCAGGATACTGTTCCGGTTTACCAGGTCAAACTTGAATTGCTGCTGCAAAACCGCGGTTGCCGGATCCGTAAGATCGGAAAAACTTACCGAAGTGGGGTCAATAAGCGCCGCGACATTCGTAAAATCAACAACATTGGTACCCGCGGCAAGGTTCAGCGTCCGCACCTGCTTGACCACGCCAAAACCCGGAACGCTGTATGGGTCGTTCATTCCGCCCTGGCCGGTCTGGTAAACCCATTGGCGCGGGTTAAAACCGGCCGGATCGGCGGAACTGTAAACCGTCAAAATAGTACCGGAAGGATTCGGTTTGGCCGGACGGGCAGCGGCGGCGGCATAGGTCGTCCCGCACGCTCCAAACGCACCGGCCACGGCGGCCCAGGCCCCCAGCAGGGCACAGCGATTGGCAATGCTTTTACGAATATTCCAATTGTTTGGATTCACCCGCGTTGTTTCCATTTTCCGACTCCTGAATTCTGTAAGAAGTGTTTTCCGAGGGAATGATAACTTGATTGACGGAGCATTCCTCCGGCCACTCCTTCAGCCACAAAAAAGTCAACCAGTTACCAAGTTTGTTGCCGTGATCAACCGAAGTATAACAAAAATCGTCAAAGTTTTACGACTTATGACAGAATCGGTCCGGAACATTACAATAATCCCGGAATTTAGGTGGAGCGACCGCCAACTAACAGAGGACTTTGCGACATTTGCCCCGCACCATATCGTGAACCAGCAAGGAATTGAAAAAATGCTGAATCTAAATCTTCCCCCTTCCTATCCCAAGCAACCCCGTCGCGTGCTGCTCACCGGTGCGGCCGGATTTTTGGGATCGCACTTAGCTGAAGCCTTGGTAGGCCTTGGCCAGCGAGTGATTGGTGTGGACAGCCTGGTGACGGGATCGGAAGAAAACCTGTCAAATTTGAAGGGAAATCCGAATTTCCGCTTTATACGGGCGGATATCGCCCGCGGCCTGTCGGCGGAAATAGGCGAAGAGAAATTCGACCGGATATGGCATCTGGCCAGCCCGGCCAGCCCGATTGGGTATGTGAAGCACCAGGTTACCACACTAAAAGTAAATTCGCTGTCCACGATAGATTTGCTGGAGCTTGCCGAAAAAAACAAAGCCCGTATTTTTGTGGCATCCACCAGCGAATGCTACGGCGACCCGCTGGAACACCCGCAAACCGAGTCATACTGGGGACATGTCAACCCGATCGGCATGCGCAGCATGTATGACGAGTCCAAACGGTTCATGGAAGCGGCGTGCATGGCATATCATCGGGAACGGGGAGTGGACACACGAATTGTACGAATTTTCAATACCTATGGACCGCGACTGGCCGTGGATGACGGCCGGGTGGTGGTGGCATTTATCAAACAGGCGCTGCGGGGTGAACCCATGACGGTGCAGGGCGACGGTTCCCAAACGCGATCATTGTGTTTTGTGGCGGACGAAATCCGCGGATTTCTGTTGTTGATGGAATCTCCGGAATACCATCTGCCGGTGAATATCGGCAATCCGGAAGAAGTAACGATGAAAGAACTGGCGATGGAAATTCGCGATTTGATTGGATCAAAAAGCGAGATCATGTACCTGCCGCTGCCGCCGGACGATCCAAAACAGCGGTGCCCAAATATCAGCCTGGCTAAAAAACTGCTGGGCTGGGAACCGGCAATTCCGCGAAAAGATGGACTGGCACTTACGATTAAATATTACCGTGAAAAACTTGGAATCGCGGAATAATCGGGCAAAATCGATTATTTTATGACGATTCGGGCCGCCTGCGGGCGGTAAAAACGGGAATTTTAGGCGCAAACAGCCAACATCGGAAACCGGGTATTAACCAGTTGCCGGTGTAAAGGCGGATGCCGGGATAATCACCAATACGGGAAGTAACCTGCAAGGCAGGCACCAAAACCGGCAAAAGGGCCAAATTAACTGTTGAATCAGCCGTTGATGGATTCGATTTTTACCGCGATGTAGCGCTGGCGATGGCCGACGCGACGATGGAAGCCTTTGCGACGGGTGAAGCGTTCAACGAAAATCTTATCAGCCTTTGTATCACCGAGGATTTTGGCTGTTACGCTGGCCCCCTGCACGGTCGGCTGACCAATTTTTACGCCCGCATCATTGGATACAAGCAGAACTTTATCAAAGGTTATGGTTGCGACGCCGTCATACAATTCGCGAATGTCAATTTCCAGAACATCATCTTTCTGAACTTTGAATTGTGTACCGCTATCTTCAACTATTGCATACGCCATGGAAATCTCCAATGCCACCGAGCCATGCCCGGATCACCAACATTCAACCCGTATCGCACATCCGTGCTGAGGGCATCCCCATTTCGGGAAAGCCCTACATTATGAATGACAATGCGTTTTTAAGCAAGTATGTGAAAAATGACCCGGCCGGTGCCGCACATGAATTCAGCGGGGTTTCCGCCAGTGAAAAAGTAGTTTACAAGTACGGAAAGCCACAACGAAGGTCATAATTTTAAGGCCAGCGCCACCGCATTTTTCTTGAGTTATTTATGCATTCCCCCCTATAATACAACGGTCGCGTGATTGACTTGTTGGGCATTGGGCCAATAACCGATGATATAACAGGACGCGGCTGACGCTGCACTGCCCCAACAGGCGCGGGAGGGTACCCGCCGACCGCGGGCCGATAAAGCTGGGACTGCGGCAAGTTGTACCAAAGGCCGCAGCAAACCGATAAAGCCGGGTTGGCGAATGGTGGATAGAGGCTACATGTCCGTTAATGTATTGATTATTGAAGATGATGTTGATTTAAATGACCTGTTAACGTCGCATTTGACGTTGGCAAAATTCGGATGCAAGCAGGCATTTACCGGTGAGGAAGGGTTAAAGCTTGCGGGACATCTGCATCCGGATGTGGTGCTTCTTGACCTGATGATGCCGGGAATTGATGGTTATGAGGTATGCCGGCGGCTGAAAGCATCCCGTGCTACCTGTGATATCCCTGTTTTGCTGCTCAGTTGCATGTGCCGGGATGAAAAATCCATTGAAGGATGGCGAGCCGGGGCATGGGGGCAAATGTGCAAGCCGTTCGAACCGCGAAAGGTAGCGCGGCAAATTGAGGAAGCGGCCCAATGGCGGCAACAGGTGGTGCAGCGACCGCCCAACGGCGAAATTACCATTGGCGGCGGCCAATTGGAGAAAACGGCCCGCAGCGTGGCGGAAATGCTTTGTGTTGTGGTAAGCCGCACGGCGGCGGATGACACGGCGGTAGGAGAGATTCGAGACGGCTTTGCCGACTTGCAGGTTAAGGCGACATCCAGTCCGATTCAGGTATTGTACGCAGTGGAACCGGCATCGCCATTAGGTGGAAGCAAGCCGACCGGCGGCGCACTACGCTTTACAATCATACCGCCGACGGCAGATGCGGATGCGGTTTCAACGCATGGGGACACAGAATTTGACTGGTTAAAGCGTTTTTCCGAGAAGTGCCGATTGACGAATATGAACAATTCTTCACCGGTTGGAAACCGAGCCGGCTATCAGTTGGAAAGGCGATTTTCAGCTGGAGGAATGATCGGCCCGAAAGATGGGAATGTGCTGCCGATTACCGCACAGGTTAAAACCAACACACCGCATTGAATTAAACACTTAAGCGATAACAGAACTTTTGATGGAACTCCGGCCCGCGAGCCGCCGACGGCAGTTAACCGGGCGTATTGCGGCGAGTATTGCCGACGGCCCGAGCGCCGGCGGACTGGTTAAAACTTCCGAAAATGGCATTACGGCCGGTGGTTCAGGACAATTCACAGCGCCATATACCCGCGGTTCACCGTTTCCAGTTGTCCGGCTTTTTTTGCGTAGCAGCATTATTTTGGGAGAGGCGGCGGTTGCGGATCATCCGGGTTGCTATCCGGCGGAGATGCCGGCGGGGTTTGCGAATCAGCGCCGGGAGGGCCGATTTTACCCAAATACCGGGCCGCCCGAAGCGCCCGCTTGCGTTTTATGTTGCGAAATTCCACTTCGGTTAATTCGCCTCTTTTAAACATCCGGTCAAGTTGTTCAAGTGTAAAGCCCGTCTCGAAGGGGGAGTCATCGTTAAGCATAAACCATCTGCGGATGCGAATGGTGGCAGTCCAGGCAAGCATTGCGAGGATAATCAGCACGCCGCAGTCAAGGACGATATGGTAAGCAATTTGAGTATTATTCAATGTCCGGCACTCCAAGGGCCATTCGCAAGGCGGGCTGACCGCGCCCGCCTAACTGATTATTCTAGCGATACCTGCAGTAAAAAAAATGAAGACACGGCCGAGCATTGGTTCAGCCTGAAAGGAGAATGAAATTCGGTACTAAAGGGAACTACGGCTTGGCACGATTGCGATTTTTAAGGCAGGCGGAAAAAGGGCCGAGTCAGTGGTTTGGCGGGCGGCCGTCCTGTCCGAACGGCAATCCGGAATATTTGACTCGATGCGCTACGCCAATGGATTCGCACGGTCGCAAACGGCTGGAAATCCTTCAATCCCGCCGTTGACGGCATTGGCGGGCCGCAGGTCCGCCGGCCAAAACCAAGCCATTTGCCTTGCCGTCAATAATGCCATCGGCGAAACGGGCTGCGTGGCGCAGCTGGGGGCCGGAAACGGCCATGCGATTAACTCAGGCGGAATCGGCCCCAACCCTGTGGCGCACACCGGCCGAGATGGTAAGCGGGATTTTTTTGTAGGCCGCGGCCTCTTCCGGCGTAATATGGTGCTGCCGCCGCGCAAAGACGCCTGGCGCCGGCGGTTTTAGATCCGGCGAATCCGGACCGTCGTGGCGGGCGAGGACCTGATAGTATTGGTTCCGTTGCGCGGGCACCCATCCGGCGTCGCGAATAAGCCTGCAGATCATTTCCTGGGAAAGTTTATAGGTGGTGCCGGCGCTGCTGACGACATTTTCCTCCATCATCACGCTGCCCATGTCATTAGCACCGAAGAAGAGAGCAAGCTGGCCGATTTTGGGCCCCATGGTAACCCAACTGCTTTGAAGATTGGCGATGTTGTCCAGGTAAAGACGGGCCAAGGCCAGCATCCGCAGATATTCGTTGGCATCGGCAAGTCGAACGGTCCGGCCATCATCAAATTCAAAGGGGATGCCGGCATCCGGGTTCCATTTGCGTTTACGGTCAAGTGGGGTGTTATCCGGCTGGTAAGTCCAATGGATGAACGCGGTGTAATTTGCCGGGGCATTGGCCAGGGCCCAATCCTGACGGCGGCGGATTCTGGCGAGATGATCCAGCCGATCGTCAATGGTTTCAATATGGCCGATCAACATCGTGGCACTGGTGTACATGCCAAGCTTGTGAGCCTCCGACATCACATCCAGCCAGGCATCTCCGGTGCATTTGCCCGGGCCAATCCTGGAGCGAACGCGGTCCGCAAAAATTTCACCCCCGCCGCCGGGAACAGTGGCAAGACCGCAATCCTTAAACCTGCGCAGGATTTCCGCCACGGGCAGGTTGAAAAAACGCGAAAATTCAACAAACTCCGGCGGGCTGAAGGCGTGAATATGAATATGAGGGAATTTCTCCCGGATGCCGCGCAGGAGATTTTCATAATAATCAACCGGGATATCCGGGTTCATGCCGCCCTGCATCAGGATTTGGGTGCCGCCGATAGCGGAGAGTTCGGCGATTTTCCGGTAGATTTCCGCATAGGGCAATGTATAGGCATCCGGAGCGTTGGGATCGTTGCGTTTAAAGGCGCAAAATGTGCAACGTGCGGTGCAGATATTGGTGTAATTAATATTGCGATCAATGACGTAGGTGCGGTAGTCTTCCGGATGCAATCTGGAGGCGACGGCAAAGGCCCAGCGTCCAAGATCAGTCAGCGGAGCATGATGGTAAAGTTCAAGAAACTGGGCATCCGTAAGACGGGCATTGCCGGCTACGACGGCATCCATATCAAAGGTGGGCGAATACCGCGTATGGTGCGGCAAAGGCCGGGGTATCAGAAGACCGGCAAGGAGATTTTCACTTGGCATGACGAGACAATACCTCTGCTTTCACAAATATCTGAAACATTTGCGAGCTTTTCAATATCATAGTAGCCAAGGGCCCGCTCTGGCAAGCCACCATGAAGACCAATGCGTTATGCTGACGTATACTACGGGGAGGAACAAACAGACGTCAACGACCGGTTACGGCGGATTGGCGTACGGTGAATGCCGGGCGGGCGAAATTGCCTGCCGCGGCAAAAAGGTTGAACAGGAAGAATTTGAGGCAAAAGCCGAAGGAACGACAGCCCATGTCAACGGTAAATAACGCGAATTCCGGCAACAACAGTCCTTCTCAAAAAACGGCTGCCGCGCGCAAACGCCGACGATGGCCGCTGGTGGCGGCGAGCGTGCTGATATTTCTGGTATTGCTGGTGCTGGCATTGCCGAGCCTGCTGTGTACAGGTCCGGGTGTGGCGTTCATTACCTCGGAAATCAACGGGCGAATACAGGGGAAAGTGGCCATCAACCGGTTGTCATTGGGTTGGTTCAGCCCGACGACGATTCATGGATTAAGCGTGCGGGACCCGGCGGGCAATGTGGTATTGTCCGGCGTGAATTTAACGACGGGTTTAAGCCTGCTGCATTTGGCGACGAATTGGCAAAATCTGGGTACGGTGAAATTAACCATCGGCAAAGCCGCCCTGCTGCAGCAGGCGGGAACGCCGGGAGGGTTGAACCTGGCCCTGGCCTTTGCGAGTCGGGGTGCAAATGCAGCGGCGACCGCCCCGGCGGCGCCGGCAAGCGGCAATAGTTCAACCGTTGCGCCAAGCGGCGCCGCTTCGCAATTGCCGCCGATACAGCTGAAATTCGAAGGCAATATCGGGAAACTTACATTTCGCTCCCCCACCGCCCCGGCGGTAGAGGCGGATCAGACCCATATATCGCTGGCTCTGAATTTGCAAAAGGCGGGGGCACCGGTCACGTTTGCGCTGACGACCAAAACCGGGTTATTGAACAAACCGGGGGCCGTCATCACGGCTAGCGGCAAATTAGAACTGTTTTCGCACCGGCGGATTCGGCCATTGGCGTCGATTTCCGGGCAAACAAATATTTCCGTGAGCAATTTGGATATTGCCGCCCTGCGACCCGTGCTGTCGGCGGAGGGAATTAAACTTAAACCCGCAGGTACGATGAAATTTAAGCTGGCGTATGCCTCTTTACGCGGATTGGCCGGCGATTTGAAAGGGACGTTGACGGTCAGGCATTGCGTGCTTGCCGGCGCCATGCTGAAAGGCGACACGGCACGGCTGGGCACCGTAGCGGTTCCGTTGGATGTGACGTGGACGCAGTCCGCCTTTCATATCCAGAACGTTGGTGTGAGCTGCGCGATGGGAGATGCGACGGTAACCGGAAGCGGGAAGCTGGCGGCATTTATTCCCGCGATGGCCAAAGGAAATAACGGGGGCGAAGCAAATATAAACATCAAGGCGGCCGCGCACCTGGCAACGGTTCTGCAACAGTTACGGAATATCTGCCAGATTCCGGCGAACATCCGTGTGGCGGGCGGGCAGGCGACCGCCGGGATTAACATTGTGATTAACAGTGTTGCGGCCAAAAGTCCGGGGCAACTGCCGGCGGCCAGTGGAACACTCCAGCTTAAAGTTGCGCCGCTGACACTTGCGGCCGCGGGACATAAGCGATCGCATGTTATCAACGCGGACGCGGCTATTTGATTTGATACGATGGGCAAACCATTGACGGCAAACATCGGATTGAGCGTAGCCCACGGCAAAGGGATACCGGCCACGCTTTCGCTCAAGGCGAACCTTTATGCGATTCAGAATCGAACTTTGCTGCCGGCGACGGATATGTCCGGAACGTTGGCCGTTCGGGCACGCCAATTCGCCTATTTCCGGGAGATTCTGGAAAGGCTCAACGCTCCTCTGACCATGGACGGGGTGATGCATGGGAATATTCTGGCGACGATACGCAAGGGCGGAAATGGAACGGCGCAGGGAAAATTTGTGATCAATGGGTTGGCTTTGGGCGGAGCGGCGCTGCGCGGTGACCATCCGCAACTTGGAACATGCACGATTGCCATCGACGGAGCGCTGACAAATCAGAATATTAATCTCAAATCATTTTCCATTAAGACCGCGGCGATTGCGCTCAACGCATATGGAAGCACGAGCCTGCCGGATATTCAGGCCATTGCCAAGGGCAAGGCGGATTGGGGCCATACCCAGGTGCACACGCGACTTTTGATCAATGCCCCGCTGCTGGCCACGAATCTGCCGAGCACATTGAAGCTTAACGGCCGCGGACTGCGGCTGAAAACCGGTACGATCAGTTTTGCAACGGATTTGATGAGCGACGGCGGCAAGCGGAATTCACTGTTTAATGTGAATTTAATGATCCGCGATATGGCCGGGCGCCTGAAAGACCGCACATTCACTATTGCCCCGGTTACACTGACGGCAGCGGCGGAGCGCAAAGGCGGACAATGGGATGCCGACAGACTCACTTTTGTGCAAACAGGTGCAAATAAATCCGGGCCGTTTGCAATTCAGGTGCACCGGGTCCGCGGGCATCGCGACTGGTTTAATGCGGAAATAGCGCTTAACCTGGGTGCATTGAATAAAGAAGCGGATTCCATGATACAACTCAACGGGTTGTCCGCGCGGGGACAATTGCGCCTTGGCGTGCAAGTTGAGCATGCATTTTCCAGCACAATTGCTTACCGCACGAATCTGAATATGGATCAGTTTTATCTGCGGCCGAACGCGGCGGCTAACGCGATTACGGAGCAATCCCTGGCGTTTCAATCCAGCGGTACGGTGCAACGGGCGGCATCCGGGGTAAAGGCGGCGACAGCGGCATGGCAAATCAGCTCACCGCAGATCACGTTAATGGGAAATTTGCACGCACAGCGGTCCGCGGCGGATGGCTGGGAAGTTCCAAACGCGACTGTTGCAATTAAGGATGCATCATTGGCCGGCCTGCTGAGGATTGGACAGGCCGTTTCGCCGGCGCTGGGGCAGTACGCAGTTTCAGGAAATCTTGGCGGTACACACATGGCGGTATCGTGGACGAAGGGCACGCTTGAAGTTCCGACATGCCGAATTGCGGCAGCAAACTTGGCCGTCGCACAATTAAAAGGCGGATCAAACACCAGCACCTTCCGGGAATCCAGCCTGAGCCTGACAACGCAGGCCGAGGTACTGACCGGCAAGACAACCGAACTGCGGATCAAAAGCCTGGCAATTACCACGGCGGATAAACTGGCGGATGTGACCATTGCAAAACCAATGACGGTAAAACTGGCAGCCGGCGAAATGCCGACGATTGAATGTCCGGGCGTGAAGCTATCGGCGGACTTGGCGAAGCTTAAACCACTGCTGATCGCCCTGGGTCGCCTGCCGGCGAACCGCACATTAAGCGGCAAGGTGAGCGTGGCAAGTTCACTGCAAACAGCGGGAAAGAAACTGACCATGGCGCTGCAGGCGCGAGCCACGGGGTACCAGCTGGGCACGGCGGGCAGCGCGCAAAATCTGCCACCGACAAATATCGCCGCGAACTTGGCCGGCGTGGCGGATATGAGCAACGATACATTTACCGCAACCAAAACGTGCAGCGTAGCGGAAACCGCGGGCAGCGGAACAGGCGGGGATAGGGTTGTATTGGATTCCGGTAATGTGGTCTGCTGGACGGATAAAGAGCCGGAAAACGTTCGATTGACCGTGCATTATGATTTGACCCGGCTCCACGCGCTTTTGGCGCCGTTTCTGCCGGCGGGATTGAAAATGTCCGGCACACATTCCATGGTTCTGGCCATTACCGGCAAGCTGACCAACGAAAACAGCCTGCAAAAACTGCGGAATTTGACCATTGCGCCGACATCATTGAAGTTCAAGGATATTTCGATTGATGGCCTGGCATTGGGGCCGGGGAGCGTGGGATTCAGTGAAAAAGCGGGCATCCTTGCACTGGCGCCCAGCGTGATTCCGGCGAACAAGGGTACGCTGAACCTGGGAGGGCAGGTGGACCTGAACCAAGCGGTACCGGTTTATACGGCATCGAACGTGCAACTGGCCAGCGGCGTGAACATCAACGCCCCAATGGGCGGCACGCTGCTTAAGTTCCTGCCGATTGCATGGGGCGGCGGCGCCAATGGCACAGGCCTGATGACACTCAACGGACAATTAAACCTGAAAATGATTTCCGCCAGCATTCCACTGCAATACGCGGCTTTGCAGAAGGTCGGGACTTTTGACGGAACAATCAGCATCATTCACCTGTCATCCAACTCGCCGCTGTTGGGAATGATCAGCAATCTGGTCAAGCCGCTGGGCATGTTCGGCAATGGGAGTATGAAAATGGCGGACAGCGGCATTCGACCGACCGAATTTCACCTTAAGAACGGCAAAGTTTATTACCAGCACATGAAAATGGTTCTTACATCATTCGGCTTGGATTTTTCCGGATGGGTAGGACTGAACAATGAGGTTAATCAGGATGTGGGCATTACCGGGGCGGGGCTGACGGTTCCGATTCCCCTGGCGATCACCGGTACAACCCAAAATCCAAAGTTGAAACTCAGCGGAAAACCGCTGCAAAATATCGGCAAGAATCTAGGCAACGTGATTAAAAAATCAGGTGGAAACATATTAAACAACCTATTCGGGCATTAAGGACAAGCCGGGGCAACCGCCGCAGTTACGAGGTAAATACGGCGTGCGAATGCACTTGAACGGGTTGGCGAATTACGATTCCTACGGGGCCGCGGCAGTGATGGCCTGTGTTTCGGTGTCGTCCAGCCAATGATCGCGAGGTATCCATGCGTTGTGCTCGTTGATCTTACCGAACCGATCCTTCCAGGCATAAAACTTACTGGGCT
>JAKBBN010000123.1 GCA_021808485.1 Planctomycetota bacterium
GATGATGGCGATAAACAATGGGCTGCTCATCAACGGACCGATGATCGTGGCCAACGGTTACGCCAACAATTCCATGACGATGTTTCCCTCGCAACAGGCCATTGCACGGCATTTATTGAGCGACTACACCCTGCATCTGGGGCCGCATTCCTTTCAATTTATCAAGATGGTGCGGGGCGGACTGCTGCTGGAACAGGGCAACCGGATTTTGGCGTATTCGCTGCGGACGGGCCGGCCCCTGTGGGCCGGACCCATCGGCGCCGCGGGCATGGGTACGTTGATCAACTGCAAACGCATCGGCGATCAGCTGGCGCTGGCTTTTAATACCCCGATTACGTCGGTGGAACTGGTGGGCTACCGCTCCGGCAAGCCGGCCGGCTTGATTCATTTTTCCACCCGCGACTATTTGCTATGGATGGGTGCGGGGCCTGCGGGCACGCTTTATCTTTCCGGAGTGCGTGCGGCCATGGCGTGTAATCCCCTGGGCAATTTAAATACGCGAATATGGCAACTGCACAAACTTGCGGATCCATTTCCCATGTCTACCGTGCTGACAACACGGGGCATCGTTCTGCCGACCCTGCATGGCATCGAATCAGTGGATCGTGCGTCCGGTGCGATGCTGTGGCAGAGGCCCAGCCTGCCCGGCGGTTCAACGGCCGGTGTGCCGTTCCTGGGAACCGCAATAAACCGCGGCACATTGGTGCTGATGACGCCTGACAGCCTGCTGGCGCTTTCCAGCCATCGCGGTCATATCATGTGGAAGGCGGAGTTTATCGCGCAGCGAACACCTCCGCTGGTAAGTGCCCATATCGGCAATCCGGACATTGCCGTTATTGCGCATGGGCCGTTGGGTGATTCGCCCGCGGCCACCGTCCTGTTTCTGGTGAATCAGATGGACAATCACGGGCGGCCGGATAACGGCTCGCTGGTTCTTTCAAAGCGGCTGGTCCGATCCGCGGATGACCCCAACGGGCCGAATATTGTAAATTGGGAAATTGTGAATGGCGGTATCGTGTTTGCAGTTGATTCGGATGTGTTTCTTTATCATCAAACGCGTTAAATTCGCCCCGGCATTATGATTAAGCGGCGTTCAGACGCGGCGACATACAACCTCTGGAGGATTTTTTAATGACCCAATCCACCCCGTCAACGGCCGGCTCCGTTCCGACTGTTGCCCAGCATTTTGAAGGGTCCGTCACGGCCGGTTATCTGCGGCCGGCCCGTATCGTCGCGGCCATCATCGCCTGTGGAATTTTATTTTTAGTGGTGGGGCGATGGTTTATCCCGGGGCCGCAGGTGGACGGCACGCAGGCGCTGGCTTTCGGACCGGCGGGGTCGCTTTCCGCGGAGGGCGCCACGCTGCTGGCGATGGCCGCGGCTGTGGGGCTGGGCTGGCTGATTACCTGGCCGGACGCCCCGCATACCGGCACATTTTGTGCCTGCGCCGGATTGCTGGCCCTTGCGGTGCACTGGGGGGGGCTTAACCTGCTGCTGGTGGACCGCTATTCCAACTTGCCGGCCGTATATGCCGATCTTTCAATGCAGTGCTTTTTCTGGATTATTTTTATTGCCCTGGCGGAGGGAATCAGTTACGGCTTGTACCGCTTTTCAACCCGGCGGTGGCCGTTGGTTCTTGGGTTGCCGTGGCCGATTGGCGACAGCCTGCCGGATGGATCGGCGCGCTATCCGCTGTTTTCAACGCCGGTATATCCGGTGCGGGAAAATACCCCCAACTCGCGGCTGCGGGCGGTATTGGATCAACTGACCGGTCTTTTTGCGTCGATGGTCGTTGCCAGCATCGGACTGGCGTTGTTGATGAAGTCCGCCAATCCCGGGCAGGTGATTTTTGCCTGTTTCGTCGCATTCTTTTTAAGCGGAGTTACGGTGGGCTTGTTTCTTCCTAAAACCGCGGCGCTGGTGCTCTGGTTTTCGGTGCCATTGACCGCCGCAATCGGTTATCTGCTGGCCGGCCACGGCGTGCCGGCATTGCCCGGTCAGGTTCCGGAATTTACCAGGGGCGGAATCGCGATTTTTTGGGGACGGGCGGAACCTATCTTTTATATCGGGGCGGGCTTGCCGGGAATGATTGCCGGCTTTTACGCGGCGCTGCGGGGAAATTTCCGCCAGAAGATGGAAGCGGAAGCGGCGGAACGGAATGTGGCGCCCGGCCGGACCCGGTAGACGGCAATGGCAATGCCCGGACCTGAGGCGCTATTGGGCCGAAGGCCTTCCCGCCGCAGCGCGCTGAAACTACTCAAGAATGCAAAAAGGGCCGGCGGATGGCCTCTCTGCATTTCGCTGACCGGGACCATGGCTTACTTCCGGGACCGGGCTACACCTGCCAAACCACACTTGTCTTCGCCAGTGATCAAAACAATGAGGGCTTTTTTTTTCGACGGGCTGTCGGCTAATAAATGTAGGAATCGCGTGGGATTGACGGTGCTCGCTTCGATATTCGCGGCGCGGGCGATGCCCGAGGGTGTGCAAGCCGGAGATTAGCGGTAGGATGATGGCACCATATATCATTCGAATCGTGATGGGGAAAGCTGCATGGTCGCACTGGGCGAAAAACTTTGCCGCAACGACACAAAGGCGCAACGCGGTCGCCGCCGCCGGAGAGTCGGATTCGGGCGCAATGGCAATTCCCCTGCGGCCTCTGGGTACTCTGTGATCTCTGTGGCAGGCAATTATCCGAACGGCGGGCTGACGGGCAATATTCCGAATGGGACAACGGATTGCATTTGGCAGCACTGGCAGACCATGGAGGAACGGAATCCCTTTGGGAGCAGCGGTTCAACCCAGCGTCCGAAGGGGATTTCTATGCTGTCTGATTCTACCATTCGCACACAGAGAGTTTATTGGGGGTTTGCCTTTCTCGTGGTGGGGTGGGCGCCCTCTTCGGCACGACTGGGGGGGATCTGTTCTGCTTCAGTCGGAAATCTCGGTCCCGTCGTTCATCGCGTTGTTCGACGCGGATTACCTCGTGAGGGGGGCCGCATCGGGAATCGCGGTTCGAGCAATGGGCAAACCGGATTATCGGGTGGTGGCAGACGGGGTCCGGACAAGGGTCATCTGAATTTTGATGACGCTGTGCAAGGGGGCCGACGGGTTGCCGTCGTATGTCCAACCACCGCAGCGTTGTCGGGTCGCGGGGATGTGTCGGGCGGCACACGCTTGCTCCTGCAGGGGCGATGTACGTAATGGTAACCTAAACAGGAGATGCGAATTGGGCACCGACCGACAGGCCAAGGGGCTTACCGTATGGGATATATCGTTTTGCTGGATGATATTCGGGCTTACCGGGATGGCCGCATTCCAGTATCTGGCCCCGGCCTACGGTTGGTACGCCGGCAAGGGGGTGCTGTTTTTCGCGGTTATCGTTCTGGGATCGTCGCTGCTTTATCGCGAGCACGTTGAGTTTCAGCTATCGCGTTGCAGGCTTCCAGAAAAAGACGGATATTCAGCCGCATCGTCAGGCCTTTTTTATCATCCGCCCTTGGCGGATTTTGGCCGTTATTCGTCTGTGGGGCTGGCGAGGCGCGAATGGTTTTGCCTGTTATTGTTTCCGGTTATGGCGGTTCTGCCGGTCGCAGTGGACATCCTTGGGCCGGCACATTCCTCACCGCAGGTGTTTGTGCTCCTGGTAAATTCGTCACTGGTGGGGGTGTCGTTTCTTCCACTCCCAGCCCTTGCCCGTTTAGACCGGGGGGCGTCGCATTCTGCGGCCATTTTTGGAAAAATGATGGGCGTTGTTTTAGTCGCGGTCGATCTGGGTCTCCTGATCGCCTTCGGATCGGATATATCCACATGGGCCCAGTTCGTGAATCAACCTTTCGAACTTCTGCCGGCTGCGGCCGGATCGTTGTGCGCGATTGCCACGACGGCGTCCGCGATTGTGTGCGCAATTAGCGTGAATCGGGAGGCCGCGATCAGCTTGGACCGCATCCCGTTCTACAGGCGCCTGTGCCGGTGGATTATCTGGGCGGGAAGCCTTTCGATTTATTCAAGCGGGCTTGCATTTGTCGCATTGACTCCGTCGATCGACCGGCTTGGAACATTCCGACAACTTGCCGAGGCGGCCGGATTGGAGGCTCTAGCGTGTGTCGTCGCCATCTACTCCATCCGGTTTACCTCGGCCATGACGCCCGTCGTGATGGGGCCGCCCCAGCCGCTTTAATCAGGGATTTGAATCGTGGAAAGGGTTGAGATATTACCATAATGTTGTGGACGGGCGGAAAACTGGGGACTGCCGTTTACGGTTTGTAAATTCCGCCATAACACGGATAAAATTCAGTTCATTCAATTGCCTGCGGAGAAATGATCTTGGTCGCACGGGATGAACAGTTTCACCACAAGGGCAAGGGTCCGCAACGCGGTAGCCGCCGCGGCGGTCAGTCCGCGAGGTCTGTGCAACCCGTGGAGCGCAATACCGCAGACATCCTGTCTGCCGGTCGCCCGATTTTGCAGGGGCTGCTGGTCGCCGGCGGCGTGTTTATCCGGTCATTGATCGGGCTGTTGCTGCTGTCCGTCGGTTGCGTCGCCGTCCTTCGCCCGCTGCGTGTTTACCCGCGGCAGGAGATTTTGAATGGGCGTGCGGAAATTCCAATACGCGCAGCCTGGGTCCAGCGGGGCGATATCTTCCATTGCGCTGACGATGCGCCGCATGCGAGCCTTGCGTGAATTATCCGCGCGAATTGATGCGCTTTCCAAAAAGATTGGAGAGAAGCCGACGCCGGAACGGGGAGACAACAGTACGCAAGCGTGAGCAGCCCGCCGACAATACTGTCTGCGGTATTTTTAGTGAATGGCGTTGGTTGCCCGCAGTTTGGCACGGGAGCCTGCCGCACGGCCGGTGGGAAGAGAGATGCAAGGTTGGGCGGCGGTGCAAGATTTTGGTGAAGGTTAAAATCCAGGTGATACAGGCCTTCCTGCCTGTGCTAAAAACAGGACCGCAGAATGAGTTAAAGCATTCCTGGCAAAGAGGGTTGGCAATTTCATGGTTTAGGCGACACTGTTACCCGTGGTGGCGCCGGCCAGAAAAACGTTAAACATTCCCTTTCAGGTTACGCCGCCTTTTTTACGCCGCCCACAACTTTTGATAGTATCTCTGGTAGTATCTCATGGAATTGGGTCCCATGCACTTTCTAATTAGGGGTACGCCTATGACTTCCGCGGAAAAGGCTCCAGCCGGCCAATCCCCCAAGAAAAAACGTCGGCGTTGGTTCGGCTGGCTGCGACGAATTATAGCCGCGACGTTATTGCTTCTCGTCGTGATTGCCGCCTTTGGCATCCCGCAACTGCTGGCGATAAGGAAAATTCATCGATTGGGTGGATGGGTCGGCGTTGGAACGCCCGCGCTACCCCTCCCGCTGCCAAAGCCTGCCAAGGGAAAATCGCCGGTCGGTCTGTGGCAGTTACTGGGATATTACCTCAGGGGGAGCCCGGAGTTTTCCTCCGGCAATAGCATTCTCATGGACCTGTATGGAGATGTCCGCAGCGTTGGCTTTTCCCGCGCCAAGGCCAGGAATTTTACCGATGCCGATATGTGGGTGTTTGGCCGTCTTTCCGGGCTCCGGCGCGTCTGGCTGGACCGCACCGCAATCACCGGGCGGGGCTTGGATTATTTAAACTCGCAATCGCACCTGCGAATGCTTTCGTTCAATGGCACGCTGATCCATGACGCGTCGCTTCGGACCCTGCATCTGGAAAATTTTTCACACCTTCATTTTCTAGACTTAGATCGTACGCCAATTACCGGGACGGGGCTTGCAGGAAGGAAAACGTGCCCGTCGCTGCGTGTTCTGCTGCTCAACGACACCCGGTTAAACGATGACGGCATGGCGACTTTGCGACGGTTTACGAACCTTCAAGTTCTGCAGCTTGCGCACACGGATATAACCAGTTCCGGCGTTGCGGAACTTCCGGCCATGGCGCACCTGCGTGCACTGGGCCTGCAGTATACCGGCGTTGGAGATCGCGGATTGGCCGGCCTGGCGCGGCTGAAAGGGCTCACGGGGTTGTACCTTGCGCATACCAGGATTACGAGCGGCGGTCTGAAGGCTCTGCAGCCTCTTGCCGGTAACCTGATGGAGCTGAGTCTCAATGGTTGCAAAATAAACAATCAGGGGTTGCGTTACCTGCTGGCAAATTTTCCAAAACTGAAATTGCTCCGGGTTTCCTCGCCGCTTATTTCAGACGCCGGCCTTGCCGGGCCGATAGCGGCAAAGGGGCTGACGTCGCTTGACCTAAGCGATGCGCGTGTCAATGACAAAGCATTGGTGCGCATCTCCCGGTTGAAGCATCTGGAATCTCTCCATTTGAATCATACGGCCGTGGATGATCACGGGCTGTCCAGCCTGGCGTCATTGCATGATTTGGTGAGTTTGCAATTGGCTTGGACGAACGTGAAGGGGCCGGGTTTAAAATCACTGTCCCATCTGGCGGCATTGCAATCGATTTACCTGGCGGGTGACGGTATAAGGCGGCGTCCGCTGCCGCCCGGCGTGATTGGCGGCGGAACGCGTGTGATCCTGTGGCCAATTAAAAGGATACATACCTACAACAAGTGGTGACAATTTTCGGCAAAGGTTGAATAGATTTGTAAGTGTCCGACGGTCGTTTACGTTGACCGGCTGCCTGTGGATATTCTTAGAGCCCGTTTGAGAAGTTCATAAA
>JAKBBN010000124.1 GCA_021808485.1 Planctomycetota bacterium
CCGATCTTGCCCGGCGAGCGGGCTTTGAACCACCCCGCACACCCGCAACCCCGCCGCCCCCACCTGACCCAGCACCTGCCGCAGAACCGCAAGCGATTGGACGGCGGTTAAAACCCCTTTTTGACGGCGTGCCTCAACGGATTCGTAATGTGGTTTGATAAGCGTCAGAATATGGCCGCCGGTTTTCAACAGTGCGGCGGCCGCCGGCAAAATTTTTTCCTGCGGTGTCCACCCGGTATCGACCGTCACAAGATCCACCTTTTCCGGCAGCCGGACATGCAGGGCGTTGACCCGTTCCATTACCACCACGCGCGGATCTTTACGAAGTTTCCATGCCAGCACGCCATAGCCCGTATCCACGGCGTATACGCGCGCCGCCCCGGCCGATAAGAGACATTGGACAAAACCGCCGACATTGGAACCCAAATCGGCGGCACAGATGTTTTGAACTGGAAATTGCCAGGTTTGCATCGCCGCATGGAGCTTAAAACCGCTGCGTGATACAAATTCCACGGGCAGGCAGTTTGCGGTAACCGCGGGAACAAATGAGCTGAAGTCGATCTTGCAACCGGGCCGGCTGGACCAACCGGCCGGCCCACTCTCGGATTCTGTCATCGGCGGCAGCCCCTTTCACCCATCCCGCCGGCTATCGCCGGTCCGGGCTTTATCTGCCGTTCGCCCTTCCTGATTGCCTGCCGACGCCGATTTGAACGGCTTCAGGCACCGGTGGATTTCAGCGCGTTCAGGCGTTTCATCAAACGGCTTTTCTTGCGGGCAATGGCGTTTTTGTGAACCGTGCCCTTGGCCCCAATGCGGTCCAGCTTGCTGACGGTGCCGGCCATGGCCGTCGCGGCGCCGGCGGCATCCTTTTTATCCAGCAATGCGGTGATTTTCTTTACTTCAGTGCGCAACGTTTTTTTGCGATCGCGGTTGCGCAGCCGCCGCCTTGCATCCTGCCGAACCCGTTTTTTTGCCGAAAGACTATGTGCCACGCAGAACTCCTTCGCCGTTGTATGGCTAATTCGCGAAAATCATTTCACCAGGCAATCTTCCCCGGCCGCCAAAACCACAGGCCGCCGGCCGATTGACATAAGCCCTGCATCATTACATAAATCCGGATAAATTGCAATATCGGAATATGCGATCGAAAACCGCAATCGGCCGATGCGCTATCCGGTGACAACGGCCGCCTGCTCGTCGGCATGATAGCTTGACCGCACCAGCGGGCCGGATTCGACCACGGAAAACCCCATTTCCAACCCCGCTTGCTTGAAATGGGCAAATTGTTCCGGCGTAATCCAGCGATCAATGGGCAGGTGCTCGCGCGTGGGCTGCAGATACTGCCCCAGCGTAAGAATATCCACATTCTGCCGCCGGATATCGCCCAGGGTAACCATCAGCTCCGCGTCCGTTTCCCCTATGCCCAGCATCAGTCCGGTTTTGGTTAAAAAGCCCCGCTCCTTGGCGCGGCGCAGCAACTCCAGCGAACGCGGATACTTGGCCTGCGGCCGGACGCGGTGGTATTGGCTGGGCACCGTTTCAATATTGTGATTTAAAATATCCGGTCGCGCATCCAGCACGGTCTGCAGATCCGCCCAGTGCCCGCAGAAATCCGGGATCAGCACTTCTATGGTGGTACCGGGCGACGCAGCACGAATTTGCGTAATGGTTCCGGCCCATATCCCGGCCCCGCCATCCTTAAGCTCATCACGGTTTACCGATGTGATCACAATATGGCGGAGTTTCATCTTGGCGGCGGCGGCGGCAACCCGCAGCGGCTCTTCGAGATCCAGTTCCGGCGGCCGCCCCGTTTTGATATGGCAAAATCCGCAACTGCGGGTGCACACATCACCCAGAATCATGATGGTCGCGGTTCCCCGGGACCAGCACTCGCCCATATTCGGGCATTTGGCCGATTCGCACACGGTATGCAGCCTGTTGTCGTCAATGGTCTGCCGTAAACTACCATACCCCGGACCGGCCGGTAATTTTACGCGCAGCCAGGCCGGTTTGCGGCCGGGCGCCATAAAGTCCGGTTTCTGGTTACCCATCACCGGGAGCGAAACCTGTGATTTATCGGAACTGATCATAATTTTACTGGCTCTTATCATTTACCGGCGCATCGGCGCGGCACTTAAACAATGCGCCCGCCGGTCTACATCCGGCGCGGCATCCTTTTCACGGAATTATAGCGAAACCGGGCGGCGAATAGCAGTGGGCCGCGGATAAACCGGTATCAGGCCGTGGGAAGCAATGCCGTTTCATGTTTTCCGGATTTCCAGAAGCCGTTCCACACTCTGCAGGGATTCCACAATGCCGTCCATTCCTGGATGCAGGCGAAGCGCCGCCTGATAACAATGCCGGGCTTGGTGCAGTTTATCCAGTTGCGCATAACAGTGCCCCATTCCCGCAATGGCGCCGAAATGCGACGGCATTCTGGCCAGAGCTTGATGGCAATCCGAAATCGATTTTTCATAGTCACCGGAAAGATAATAAGCGATGGCACGTTGATTAAACGCCTCCGCAAAATCCGGGTCCTCGCCGATTGCCATGCTGAACTTTTCAATCGCGGTTTCATGATTGCCATGTTTCAGATGATCGCAGCCGCATTTGAGATATCGCAGACTTTTGCAGCTGCCCGCACGCAGCCAGATGCTCCAGAGCGCATGTTCCGCGGTTTGGGCCATTTCCGAATTGGGATTCCGCAGTTGCTCCACCAGCGAGCCTACCGCTCCACAGTCACCCACGCAGCCCAGGGCCATTGCTGCGAGTTGACCCACCCGGCTGTCGGAATGGGAAAGGAATTCCAGCAACCGCCCCTGCGGCCAGTAGCGGCGGACCGTTTCTTCCGCCCTGCAGATATCCCCGCTGCCGACCAGCGGCGCAAGAGTCCGCAAGAAGCGAAGTCCTTCATCAGTCGAAGAATCCCGTTGACCACGCATAACGCATTATCCATTTTCCGGATTACACCGCAGCCGGGTAATGACTGTTCCGCCACGGCGAAAGCCGGCTGTCTGAATTTGCTCTCTCCCGATGCAAACCTGTTTTATTTTAGGTCGGCAAAACGGAAAAGGCGCGTCCGCCTGATTCACGGGACCGACCCGGACGACCCGCCGCTCCGGGGTCAAAATCCGCTGCCGTTTGATCCGAACGGCATGGCGCTTACGCCGCCATCGCCGTAGTTTTGATGGGTTGTCTCAATGGGATGTGGATCGGGGAAATAATTGGCCCGGCTCTCAATCTGATGATTATGCCGTTGAAACAGCTCGCCCTCGCCGCAACCGCCCAAGGCAAGAACAACCGGTAAAAGCAGCACTGCGGCCGCAAGGGTACGGCGGCCCGCGAACTTTATTCCTGGTTGCCGCATTCTCGCTGGAAATGCCATTGAACACCGCTTTCCGTGGTTTTACACCTGCGCGCCGCAGGCCTGTACACTATTCTAAGCCATCCATCCGCCGCATGCCGCTCCGCGAATTATTTCGCGGGTAATCCGGTGGGCGTTGTCTGCCACTCATGCTCGGCGATAGATTCCATAATCCGGGTCGCCACATCCACGGCAAAACAGCCGTCCTCACCGGTTACGGGCGGCGGCGAACCGGTTCGCACCGCATGGATGAATGATTCAATTTCCAATCGCAGCGGTTCATGGTCCTGCACCTGAAGCTGCTCATAGTTTACCAAATCCGTGTAATTAAGGTCCGTCAGTTCGGCCACCTCGCCGGCGGCGATTTTCTGCTGAACGAGTTCCAATTGCTGCTGATTGGCCGTGCGGCGGATGATCACCCCGCTTTTTTTATGGTAATCGACACTGACATACGCAGATGGGGAAAAAAGCCGCATTTTTCGCTCCGTTTTTAGAGCAAGCCGGGAGGCGGTAAAGTTCGCCACGCAACCATTCCCGAATACGATACGGGCGTTGGCGACATCCTCATACTTGCCGATGACGCTCACGCCTACCGCCGCCACCGACTTTACCGGCGAGCGCACAAAATGATGGACGATGTCAATGTCGTGAATCATAAGATCCAGCACGACACCCACATCAATGCTGCGAAACGTCATCGGGCTGATTCGGTGCACTTCCACAAATTGCGGCGCAAGGTGATGGGCCTTTAGCGCCTGGACCACCGGATTAAAACGCTCGGAATGCCCTACCTGAAGCACGCAGCCATTTTCCGCCGCCAGCGTGGTGATGGCCCTCGCATCCTCCAGGGCGGGCGCCAACGGCTTTTCAATAAGCAGGCTTATTTTTTGCGGCAGCAGCACCTCGGCAATTTGGCGGTGGTAAATCGTGGGCGCCGCAATGGTTACAGCCGCGGGACGATCGGGCGATGAAATTAATTCCTGCGGATCGGCATAGGCCTTGCAGCCAAAATCGCCGGCCAATTGCGCGGCACGCGGCAGGTCCGGGTCGATAATTCCCACCAATTGCACATCTTTCATGCCCGCGTAAATTCGTGCATGGTGCCGCCCCATGCGGCCGGCGCCGGCCACGGCCACTCGCATTGGTTTGGGAATGTTGGTATCACCAACCATGATCAATCAGCCTTCAATTTCACTGACATCAGATTTCATTGGCGGCATCCGGCGAATCCGCCGCCATTTTTCCACGTAAAGATTCGCGATAACGGCCGAATTTACCCTCTCCAGACCGCCGGATAAAGGCCAGCAGCAGGTTGATTTCCTCGGCATCCGGATACATTGCCAGCAATTTTTCCGCCTGGGTAGCCAAGGGAGCAGTATCCTTATAAAGAAGTCGCCACGCAACCTTAAGCCGATCGATCCGTTCCTCATCGCCGCCCTTGCGCCGCAGGCCGACGCGGTTGATGCCGCGGACTTCGGCAGGCTGGCCGTTGACCATCATGAAGGGCGGCACGTCATGGACCACCGAGGAGAGCCCGCCGATAAACGAGTACTCGCCGACAGTAACAAAATGATGGAGGGCCGCGGCACCCGAAAGAACACAACCATTTTCCAGCACGACATGGCCGGCAAGCAGCACGTTGTTGGCCAGGATGCAGTTGTCCCCGATCAGGCAATCATGGGCTATATGCGCGCCAACCATGATCAGATTCCCGCTGCCGATCCGCGTGACGCCGCCGCCATCTTCCGTTCCTATATGAACGGTAGAATTTTCACGAAAGCGATTTCCCGTCCCGATTTCCACCCGGCAATCTCCGCCGCGGTATTTCAAATCCTGAGGCACACAGCCGATACTGCAATGCGGAAAAAACTGATTATCCGCGCCGGCGGCGGTGTGCCCTTCAATGGAGGCGTGGTGGTGCACTACGCAACCGGGACCGAGCGTCACGTCTCCGCCGACATAAGCGAACGGCCCAACCATCACATCCGCTGCGAGTGACGCGCCATTTTCAACCAGAGCCATGGGGTGTATTTGCGGCATAAACCTTTCTCAAACGCCTGCCGGACTTATGCCGGCTCATCAACCAGCATGAATTTAATGATTGCCTCCGCGGCCAGTTGATCGCCGACCATGGCACGGCAGCGAACGTGACCGGTACGGGCCTTTACACGAATATTGACCGCCTCCAGCACCAGCTGATCGCCCGGCGTAACCGCCCGTCGCAGTTTCACTTTATCCAGCGAAAGCAACAACGGGGTTTTACCGGAGTGCTCCAGTTTCCGCGACATCAGAAGACCGGAAAGCTGCGCCATGGCCTCTACAATGAGTACGCCGGGCATCACCGGCATGCCCGGATAATGCCCCTGAAAAAACGGCTCGTTGATCGTCACATTTTTAATGCCCACCGCCCGGCGGTCGCCGTCAAGCTCTATCACCCGGTCCACCAGCAGCATGGGAAAACGGTGCGGCAGCACTTTAGAGATTTCGCGGCTGTCCATAACCGGCTGGGCGATGCTTTGCACCTGCCGCCGCTGCGCCTGCAGCATGGAGCCGAGTTTTCGTACCAGGGCATGGTTAAGGGAATGGCCGGATTTGTAGGCAATGATCTTTCCACGAATCGTACAGCCCAGCAGGTAAAGATCGCCGATCAGGTCCAGTACCTTATGACGAACGCATTCGTCCGTAAACCGGTAACTGGTGCCCAGCGGCCCATCCTTGTCAAGAACCAGCACATCCCCGGGCTGCAGATGGAGCCCCAATCCGCGCTGCCGCAGCATATCCGCTTCCTGCCGCAGAACAAATGTGCGGCAAGGTGCGATTTGTTCGGCGAAATCCGGTCCCAGCGTGTACGAGAACAACTGGTGACCCACCGGCGTATCCGGGCCGTAGTCAAGATCATAAATGATCTGAAATTCGTCATTATCCGACGGAGAGGCGATCAACGTCGCGCCCGCATCCGATACTTCCACCGGCTCACTTATTCTTAAAAACTGTTTTTCCGCGGCCTGTTCCACAATCCCGGCGCCCTGCAGCGCTTGAACATACGGCAGGCAGGACCCATACACTCCCGGCAATTCGCCGCCGGAAATATTGATTTCCAGATTATCAAGCCCCAGTCCATGAACCGCGGACATGCAATGCTCAATTGTTTCAATGGAATCCGCACCATTCCGCAGCGTGCTGCGGCG
>JAKBBN010000040.1 GCA_021808485.1 Planctomycetota bacterium
CAGAATTTCCCCCTTGCCGAAAAACCCGGCCCATGGCGGCATGCCCGCCAACGCCAGACATCCCATCAAAATGCACACCGTCGTAATGGGCATTCGCTTCCGCAAGCCGGACATTTTCCGGAAATCCAGTTCTCCACCCATTGCGTGCATCACCGAACCGGCGGACAAAAACAGAAGTGCTTTGAAAAATGCGTGCGTAAACACATGAAATACCGCGGCCGAACCCGCCGCCACGCCCAACCCCATGAACATGTACCCCAGTTGGGATACCGTGGAATATGCGAATATGCGTTTGATGTCATACTGGCAGGTGGCGATGGTCGCGGCCATGAATGCCGTAAAGCAGCCCACAATCCCCACCAGGTGCAGCACCGGCAGTTCCAGCCGGAACAGCGGCAGGCAACGGGCAATAAGATAAACGCCCGCGGTCACCATGGTTGCCGCGTGGATAAGAGCGGATACCGGTGTGGGACCCTCCATAGCGTCCGGCAACCACACATGCAGCGGAAACTGCGCGGATTTGGCAAACGCCGCCAGCATCAGCAGCAGCGTAATCCAGAAAATAACCGTGCGGTGGTGCATGATAAACAGCGGATTGGCCAGCGTGCTGTACAACACCGTGCCGAACTGCAACGAATGAAAATTCAGATAAATCAGGAATATCGCCACGGCAAAGCAGGTGTCGCCGATGCGGTTTACCACGAATGCCTTCGTGGCCGCATCGCGTGCCGACGGCTTGGGATAGTAATAACCCACCAGCAGATAGCTGGCCAGACCCACGCCCTCCCAGCCCAGATAAACCAGCAAAAAGTTATTCGCCAGCACCAGCACCGTCATGGAGAATACGAAAAAACTAAGATACGCGAAGAAACGGAAATAGCCGTAATCTCCCGCCATGTATCCGGATGAATAAATGAAGATAAGCAGCGAAATTCCGGTTACAAACGCCAGAAACAGGCTGGAAAGAGGATCCACAAACACGCCGATCGGCGCTTTAAAGCCGCCGGCGGTAATCCATGACCAGAAATTCGCCTGGGCATACGAAGCCCCATCCGTTCCGAACCGCCCGGACTGCACCGCCAGCAAAAGCCCCGCCGCGAGTATAAATGACATCGCCACGCCCGTAATCGCCAGCGCGTGCGATTTGCCTTTCAGAATCCTGGCGCCAAACAGCGTGATCAGTATCGCCGCCCCCAGTGGAAACGCCGGAATAAGGGCCGCGGTCTGCAAGGCAGTTAAATGCAGGCCGCCGAAAAGGGCCAAGGTATTCACAAGCACAAAACTCTCCGGGCAAGTTGCCCAAAATCTTCGTTATCATCCGCCGCGGTATTGCCGCGGCGCCACGTCAACAGCCGGTCCGGACCTCAGCCCTGCATTTCCGACCATGTATCCACATTCAGTGTCTGCCTGCGGCGAAACAGCATCACCACCAACCCCAGCGCCAAAGACGCCTCCGCCGCCGCCACCGTTAATATGAAAATCACAAACGACTGGCCGTCGGCATTCTGCCAATAGCGGCTGAAAGCAATTAAATTAATTGCGATCCCCTGAAACATGATCTCCGTGGAAAGGAAAATCATGATCATGTTCCGGCGGACCATGAACCCAATCAGGCCCAGCGTAAATAATGCCGCCCCCAATGCCAAATAATGGTACAGCATAGGATTGCCAAATGTTTGCATAATTATTCGCCGCTCAAAACATCTTTTGCCGCACCAATCATTCGGCCGGCAGGTCCCCCGTGCCCAGAACATGGGCAACCGGTTCATTTTTCCGTGCAATCATCACCGCACCAACCAGGGAAATGGTCAGCAATATGCCGGCCAGTTCCAACGGCAGTGCATAGCGGGAGTATAAATTCGCCCCCAGCACTTCCAGACTGCCCAATCCATGGGCAACCGCATGAGGGGCCGGCAGACTGTGCATGAACCCGGCCGGGCCGGCGCAAAAAATTGCCTGCAGGACCGTGCCGAGCAACACAAAGCTCACAAATACCGCCATAAAGCCATCGGAACTGTTTGTGTCATACTGTGCCGCCGGCGTCTGCCCCCCCTGGCTGGCCAGCATGATGACAAACACGTATGTCACCAGAATTGCGCCGGCATAAATGATGATCAGCACGACCGCTATGAATTCCGCCATCAGCATGATGAACAGGCCCGAAACCGCCAGCGTCATCAACACAAAATAAAGCGCCGCATACAGCGGCTTGGGGTGGCATACCACTCCCGCGGCAGATACCAGCGCCAGCGCGGCAAACGCATAAAAAAACAGATTCTCAATGATTCCCGTATGCCCGGCGTGTGCGGCGGCAGTCCAGTGAATCAGGTAAGTGATTCCCACTCCCATCGCCAGAACACTCGCCAGCCCGCCCAGCTTGACCATGTTGGCCCGGCCCCGCGGCAACAGCAGATATAGTGCAATAGCTCCAAGGGCCGTTGCAATTATGAGCGCATAATCCATAAGTTACGCCTGTTCTCCATCGGCCCGCTGGTGCAAAACTTATACCGCGGTCGGCACGTCCTGCCGATACACCCGGCGGCCAGTAGCATTTTTTGCGGCGCATTGGACCCCTGTCCGGAAACCGCAAACCACGAATTATGGCGCTACAGGCAGGAATTGCAAGCCTAAACCGGAGGCCTTGGCGGCGCGTATGCGGACGATGGCACAATTATCCTGCATAAATATTTGCACATGCGAAAGTTGTGCCGCTTGGTGCAATTGCAAATGCCCTGGTCCGGGCCGAATCCCGACAAATATGTGTGATTACAAAAATCTTATTCCCAAGGCCACCCGCTTGCCGGCGGCACGAGCTTGAAAAACCGCCCGTTTTACGACAGTTGCCGTTCAAAGAGCGGCGGCTTGAAATTTATAGCGGCCGGATTGGCAATGCAGCACCGCCGCACCAGACTTGAACGCCTTTAACGCCGCCCCCGCGGCACTGCGGACGGGTTTTCCACCCTCGGTAAGCGAATTTGGATTTTTTGTCGGCACATACACCGTACCATGCGTGTTTGGTGGAAGCACCAAGTTCAATATAAATTTCCCTGAATGAATGCGCCAATCGGTTTCAATGCGCCCGCGAATTGAATTCAGGCTGGCGGCGGAAGACAATAACCGCCCGCCCGGACGCGGATGGATGACAATATGGCTGAAGCCGGGCTGGCGGTAATCCGCCGATATTCCGCCGATATTCCGATACATCCAATCCCCAACCGAACCCGCTAGAGGCGGCGCACACAGCGAATTGGGATTGCTCATCGCGTTGCGCGATGGTTCAAACACCTGGCCATTGGCCTGCACGGCATTCCATGCTTCCCAGAATGTGGTACTGCCGCGTGCCACCTCATAACCCCAAGACGGAAAAGTGGTGGTTTCGATAAGCCGGCAAGCCAATGGATGCTGCCCGGTCTGCGTTAACACATCCAGCAACCATTGAGAGCCGACAAAGCCGGTCGCCAAATGATTGCCGCGATGGTGAATGTTGGCCGCCAGGCGGAATGCCGCGTTTGCCCGTAAATGAGCTGGAACAAGGCCGATGAACAACGCCATGACATAACTGGTTTGCGAACCGTTGCCGACGGTGCCGTCCGGTTTGATAAACCGCTGCTGAAAGGCGGCCCGGATATTCCGAAACATGGCGGCATATTGGGCCGCTTCCGCAGGCTTTCCGATGCCGCGGGCCATACGCGACATCAAAATTGCGTCGTAAGCCCAATAGGCAGTGGCAATTAAATCCGGAGGAGTGGCTTGATTTACATTAAGCCAATCCGCCGCCGGTGCAAAATTACCGGGAAGAATCCAGCCTTTGCCCAGATTTTTCATGAACGCGATGTTTCTGACCATATAAGGCCAACAGCGGCGGACGATATCTCGATCGGCATAAAATGTATACAGTAAATAGGGCAAACAAATGCCGACATCTCCCCAGCCGCCGCCATAACCACCGCCATGCCGCATCCAGAGAGGCGCCACATTTCCGAAAATTCCGTCAGCGGTCATATCGCGATCCAGATCACCAAGCCAATTGGCGTAAAATGCTTGAAGATCAAAGTTAAATACCGCCGTTGAAGAGAAAAAATTGATGTCGCCAGCCCAGCCTAATCGCTCATTGCGATCCGGCACCGCCATGGGAATGGAAAATTCGGTATCCCGGCCGGTCCAGAAAATACAGGATTGAATTTTATTGACCAGCGGCTGATCCGCCTGAAATTTTCCGGTTATGGAAACATCGGTAACGGTCAGGATGCCGGTTACGTCGGATGGCAACAGTTTGCCGGGATAGCCGGTAATTTCAATATACCGGAACCCATGAAACGTAAAACGGGGCTGAAAGACCTCCAACCCGCCCCCCTTGAGCGTATAACGATCCGTCGCCCTCGCAGCCCGCAGGTTTTCCGTAAACAATGTACCGTCCGGCTTTAACCATTCACCGTAGCGCAAGCTGACCGCGGCGCCGGCCGGTCCGCGAATTTTCAATCGGCACACGCCGGTGATCAGTTGCCCAAGATCACAGACAAAAACTCCCCGTTTTGGCGCGGTGACGCTGCGGCATGAAAATTCTTCAATCGCGCGGACCGGTTGTTCCATTTGCGCTGCCAGCCGCCGGGTGTATTTTGGCGCCCCGGCCACTGTGACAACTTTCCTCCAGGTGGTTCCGGGCACAAATCCCGGAGTATTCCAGCCGGGCTGCTCCAGGCGGGCATCATAAGTTTCACCGTTAAGATTATCCGCATAAACCACCGGTCCCGGCGAGGCGGTCCAGGTGGAATCCGTGGCAATTACCTCCGAAGCCGCATCATGATATTGAATATGCAATTGCATAAACAAGGCGGGGGCATTTCCAAATAAATTGTCGCCAAACCATCCGATATGGCCGCAATACCAGCCGGGAGCCAGCATTGCCCCGATCACGTTGGCGCCCGGCGACAGGAGATGCGTGACATCATACATTTGATAATCCATGCGATTGTAATAATTGGTGTCACCGGGCGCAAACAATTGCCGGCTCACAGGCAAGCCGTTAAGGGATAATTCATAAATTCCCAGGGCGGATGCGTAAATCCAAGCCCGCTTGATGCCGGCTTTCAACCGTATTTCGCGGCGCAGCATAGGGGTGCGCAATATCCCCCCCAAAAAGGCTTTGCCGCCGGTCAATAACAGCCCGGTCCGGCCGGGCCGGGCATTCGGAAATGGATCAGCCGCGCGGCCGTTCAATGGTGCATCCAGCAATACCCGACGATCCGGCCCGGTAACACGCAGATTCTTGAATTCCGCGGTTTCGCCATCGGCCTCGCGCAAGCCGATGCTGCCGGTTGCGAAGGTGTCGTCCCGCGTTTCATCCACGAGATGATTGTTTACAAACGTCTTTATTGCGTGACCTCGCACCGCTATTTTCAGCGTGTGCCAATGCGCCATGTCGGCATTGTTAAGAATATGGCCCAGCGATACCTGTTTAAGCACGCGATATCCGCCATTTTCACGGCAATGTTCCTTTAGCTCGGGAGCCGGGCCGTAGGTGTTAATCTGCCACATATATCCGTCGCCGTCAGGCTGCGACCGGAAGAATACCCCGGCGGCATGCGAGCGGATTTTAAAATCAAGCCGCAGTGTATAGTCCCGCCAATTCCCGCCCGTCTGTTCGGTTCCAACCCACCGGGCAACCCAATGGCTTGGATCAACAATCCCCATGGTCCAGACGGCGGTTTTGCTCCAGGCCGACACCGCGCCGTTGCGGTCCCATACCCGCAGCCGCCAGAAGCAGCGCTGGTGGGAAAGCAGGGGTTTTCCGCCATAAGGAATGTCCACGGAATTGGACGACTCAATGCGTCCGGAATTCCAGATATCGCATTGGTGCGGGTCCAGCAGGTCCAATTCGGATGCCACAATAATTTGCCAGGCTGTCTGTATTTGTCCGCGATCCGTGCCGCCCGTGTTTTCAAATTTCCATGCCAGCCTGGGCAATAGGCGATCAATCCCCAGCGGATCCACAAGGTGTTCACAGGTCAGATTCACCGGCACAAGCCGCGACTTATCCGCGGGCGGCGGACCAACGCCACCCGCCGTCACCGCGGCCGCGTACGCAACGCTTAATCCAGCCAGAAGACTGCGACGATTAAAAACCGGCTGACCGTCGGTGGATCGCGCGTTGACACCCTGCGGTTCAGACAGTGAACGTGACGGATCAGACCGGTGCGGCAAATCTGGTTGCACGTTTAACACTCCCCTATGCCGCCGATTTTATTTTCGCTTCAACAAGAAGTAAAAACCGGGCTCAGGCGTCTTATCGGTGTGATACGGCTCCGGCTTATGCAAACTACCACATCACGGTTTTATGCAGCGGCTCATCGCGACTGGAGGTTCCCAATCCAATCATGTACGGGCCCGGCGGAACTTGCCAATCATTTCCGCGACGGCAAAAGCTGGCAAAGGCACGCCAATTCAAACGAATTGTCACGCGGCGGCTTTGACCGGCAGCCAGCCGCACGCGCTGGAAACCTTCCAGTTTTTGAACAACCCTTCCGCCTGCATCGCCCTGGGGCGGATGCACGTACAACTGCACCACATCGGCTCCGGCACGGCGCCCGGTGTTGGTAATGGTTACCCGCGCGGAAATGATTCTATGCCGGCCGTCGCCATGGCTGGAGACCTGCAATCCGCTTAATGCAAACGCCGTATAGGAAAGCCCGAATCCGAAGGGAAAAAGCGGGCGAATATGTTTATAGTCATACCAGCGATATCCGATGTAAATGCCTTCGGCAAAATGACAATGGGATCCGACGCCGTCGGGAAAACCGGCATAGGCCGGTTCGCTCTGCCAGCGCTGATTAAACACCCCGGGATAACCCGGAAAATGGTGATACGCGGCTTCGTTGCGCCAATGACGGCTGAATGTGTCCGGTAAATGACCGCTGGGATCAATCTGCCCGAAAATGATTTTGGCGATGCTGGTATTGCCGGTCTGCCCGGGATACCAACCCCACAACAGACCGGCGACATGATGAATCCATTTTTCCATTCCCACGCCGGCGCCGGCGTAGACCACGGCGATCGTATGCGGATTCAGCAGGGCCGCATCCCGCAAATACTCATTCTGTGGACCGGTCAAATGATACGGCCGATCCGCCTGCTCGCGTTGAATCGTCTGATTAAAGCCCATGCACGCAATCACCGCATCGGCACGACGAATCATCCGGCGTTGCGCAGGGGTAAACAGATGGACACTTTTTCGCGGGGCCCAGCCAAAACCGATCACCCCGGGTTTGCCGACGAAGCTGCGGTACACCACCCGCACCTGATACGTTTTCCCGCCGCGGAGGCGCAACGTGGTTAAAGCTCCTTTTAGCGGCTGTGCGGGGTTTTGCCAAAACGGCAGCCACAGATCAATAATGCGCTTGTGGTTCAGATAAACTTCCCCCGAACCATTGACCGCGCAGGCAATGCTGTAGAGTCCCGTGGCCTTCGGGTGAATGGCGGCTTTCCAGATGACACTGACGGGTTGCGTGCCCCGGCCGGCCCCGCGGGTCAACCTGGTCACCGCCTGCATTAAATTTTTGCCGCGGCTGTTCCGCGCAGCGGCTGAGGTGCGGCCGGCCGCGGCCAATTGCGGGTTAAGGGAGATATTTCGTTGAATAATCCGTTGGGGCGTGCCGCCAAAACCGCCGTTGGCGAAGTAATCCGCCACCACGCCCGGCTTGCCGCCGGGTGTGGTCAGCAGGCCCTTGCCCCATAAATTCCTGTAAGCATCATTCCATGGAATTACCGTCATGTGCACATTTGCGCCGGCCGCCTGCCCCGCCGCCTTAAAAAGGCTGATCGGGGGAACGGAGGGGGTTACATGCGAGCTTCCACCGCCCCCGGTGATCGTGCGGGTCGCCCAGGGACCGATGAAAACCAGGTGCATCTGTTTTGCGGGATTCAGCGGCAGTATATCCTGCCGGTTTTTCAGCAAAACGGTCCCTTCCGCCGCCACTTGATTGACGACTCCGGCATCCGCCGAGGTATTGACCGGCCGATGGGCAAACGGATTTTTGGGGTCATTAAAACCCATGGCCACAATCATCCGTAAAACCTGGCGCGCCCGTTGATTGATCAAATCAAGCGATATTTTATGCCGTTTCAGAAGGTTGAGGACATTTCCAACCGCGTAGGCCCGGGCAGCGGGCATTTCAACATTTAAACCCGCCCGCAGGCTGTGGAGGGTGTTGTAAACACCGCACCAGTCGGTCATGACCATCCCCTTGAACCCCCAGCGTTGCCGCAACACCTTGGTCAAAATAAATGCGTTGGCGCCGGCGTAATGGCCGTTGACCCAGTTGCAGGCGGTCATCAGGCACCAGGCGTGCCCTTGACGGACTGCGGCGCGGAACGGCGGAAAATAAATTTCCGCCAAGGCCCGTCGGCTGATAATGCAATTGACCCAGGGCCGCATGGTCTCAATTTCATTTCCCACGTAGTGTTTGACACATGCCGCCACATCCTGCGATTGAAGCCCCTGTATATAAGGCGCCACCAGTTGCCCGGCCAGAAACGGGTCTTCCCCGCCGATATATTCCATGCTGCGGCCGTTTTGCGGCTCCCGCAGAATGTTCACACCCGGACCAAGCAAAATGCCGACCTGCCTGGCGCGCGCGTCCATGCCTATATGACGGCCCACTTGGCGGGCGAGTTTGCGATCCCAGGCGGCGGTCAGGCAGGGAGCGGCCGGATAGGCTGTGGAAGGTCCGAAATCCACCACGCCATCGGTTGCATCGCTGCAACGGACAGGTGGAATGCCCAATCGCGGCACACCCGTCATGTCATTGCCGCTGCCGAGCCCGGAAAGAATCCGGATTTTTTCCGTCAGCGTCATACGTTGCAGCAGGGCATTCGCCTGGCGGTTTATTTGCCCGGCGGTGAGGCCGATGGGTGAATATTCCCCGGCCGCCGCCGGGGATGGCGCGCCCGCGGCGGGCACGACCAGCACATTGGATACATCAACCGTGCCGCCATGCAACGCCCCCGCGGGATTTACGTTTCTAAACGTAATGGTTGTGGAGGAAGATCGGGCGGTGAACTGCAATGCAAAAGTGTGGAAGGCATCCTGGCTTATGGCCGGCATTGCAGCGGTGATCCGCCTGCCCGCGGCATCCGTGATGCTGACCTGCAAGGCGTCTTTATTGGCGACGACATCGCTGCCCCGCGCGGCGGCGGCGTAAGCAAGCCTGTAGGTGGTTCCGGCAATCGTCGCGATTTTTTGATATACGGCGGTTCCGGTGCTTTGCAGAAACACAAAATCCCGCACCCCCGCCGAATTGTCCGGCGAAAATGGGTTGCCCGTAACCGTATCAAGCCCGTTGATGCCGCATCGCGAATTTTTATTGCACCGCCAGTATCCCGGCTTGGCGGCGTTCGGGCTGATTGAATAACCCGGGAATCGCATATATTTAACGGCATTGGCGGAAAAATCTCCGTTGGAGATTAAACTGGCCGCCGCGGCATTAAAAGTGCACGCGCCTGATCCGTCCGGTACGGCAAAGAAAACCGACAGCGCCACGGCCGCAGCCGTCAGCAATCCGGCGGATAGGTCAAACTTCCGGACAGACCTGCTGAAAACAGAGTTAATTAATCGCATCCATTATTCTCCATTTGTCGCCCGCTCTCACCGGGTCACCGGTTAATAATTGCTTCAACCGGAAGATAACCGCTTTGCACCACTGCGGCGAGCCGCCGCACTGAAGTTGTATTCCAACAAGCTTCACATCGCACGTAGCTGTTGCGGAAACGGCTTGAATGAACCATCCCAAGCTCCGTTCCCGGCGGAACCGGTTTCTTAGCCGTGCCAATATATTACGTTTATAACGGAATTTTATTGCCTGCGTCGCACGCAATCCGGCGGACAAGCCTGAACGGGCCGCGGCAAATGGATCGTTCGGTTAAAATCATTGCACAGGCCCCGGCCGCAATCCACATGCCGGTGGCTGCCGACCATGACGGCCGGCAGCTGTGGACAAATGCGGCCGCAGTGAATTCACCCGCCGCGCCGGCTGTTTTTGTAACGCCATCAACGGCGGCCAAATGCGGAAAGCGGATCATGAAAAAACCGGTGCACTTTTACCGCCTGTTGAAGCAGTTAATCCGGCCGGCCGGCTGGGCGCCGGTCGGCATAAGTCTGCTGTTCATGTTCACAACACCCCCCGGCGCAGGCGCTATTCAACGGGATATGCACCCAAATACAGGCAATAAGCGATGGCACGGCCTGACGGTCAGCCCATCGGGAATCCTGGAGAAAAATGGCCGCCCGTATCATGGTATAGGCGTGAATTTTGTCGGCGCGCTGCGGCGATTGCTGGCAAACCCGGACGACCCGTCCGTTCTCCGCGACCTGCGGGAATTGCATGCATATCACATCCCTTTTATCCGGTTTCCGGCCCTGGCCGCATGGGGAACACCGGCCCGATGCCGTGCTTATCTGCAAAAAGTGTATCAAGACAACCCGGCGCGGTACTTCCGCGCCATGGACAAACTATGCGCCATTGCCGTGAAATGCCATGTCGGCTTGATTCCAAGTCTTTTTTTTACTTTTTGGCCGAATGCCCTGGCTCATGATCACGGCCTGGCCGCGTGGAATAATCCCCGCAGCCGCACCTGCCGCATATGGACCCGATATACGATCCGCATGGTGAAGCGCTATCGGCATAATCCGGCAATTTGGGGGTGGGAATTCGGCAACGAATTCAACCTGAAAATGGACCTGCCGAATGCCAAATCGCTTTTTCCCGGCTATCAGCCGTCATGGGGTTACACGCACAGGCAACTATGGCGACTGCAGGCCGCATTTGTGCGGCTGGTTCGCCGATATGATCCGTATCATATGATTGAAGCGGGCAACAGCAGGCCGCGTGCTTCATCCTGGCACAACATGATGCGGCATTCCTGGAAAAAAGACTCCCCGCATCAATGGCGGTACATGCTTAAAATGGACAATGCCGCGTTTGATATGATCAGCGTCCACGAATACACCCGACGCGCACCGGCCGATATCGCCGCGGCCGCCGCCCTCGCCGCACGCTGGCATAAACCTTTATATGTGGGGGAATTCGGCGTTCCCGGGCCGCCGGCGCAAAGCCGCAGACTTTTTAACCGCATGCTGGCGGCCATTATCAAGGCGAAACTGCCGCTTGCCTCCGTCTGGTCATTTGATGAACACTCCCGGACCTCCGGCGCCCATGACTATTCCATCACACCGACCAACAGCCGCAGCTTCATGCTCCGGGCGATTGAATCAGCCAACAGGCTGCTGCGCCAAAAACAATAACGCACACCAAAACGCATGCCCGCCGCCCGCGGGGATTTTTTTCCGATCCGGAATTCCGGCGGCATGTATCCGCTAATTCGCACTCATTCCGCTTTCCATGATATTTCCAGAGTTGATCCCTCCGGCATCCGGAGCGGATGCTTAAACCTGATGACCACACGCCCCCTGGTTACCACGGCAGTGACGGCCAAGGCGGCGCCATCATGGGATGCCGCGAGTTCCGCCGGCGGACCTACGCCTTCCGCAGCGGTAAGGCCGATGGTGAATTCAGCCAATGTCAGCCGGCCAGCCCGGTGCACCACCCGATGCAGACGACGGCCGCCGACGGTTTGTGCAAAATATTCACCCCATGCCGTTGCGGTGCAAAACAGCGAACGATGATCAGCCGGCGATATGACCGGTGTGAAGCCGAGCGACCGGCGGGCGGCATCCCAGCGGAACCCCTGCAAACCCGTCAGCACCGTCCAGACGCTTAACGGACGGAAGTAATGCTCCCCGCACTCAATGTGGTCCCATGGCGCCCGGCGCTTGACATAGCGGTTGTAAACATCCGTTGTTACACGAACCGCCAGATCCGATCGGCCCAGATACGCCAGCGACGAGGCAAACATATACTCTATGCCGGTCCACGGTCCGCTCCATTGCCCTTCGCCGGCCGGTGTTCCACCGTGCGGCCAGTAGCCGTTAATGTATGCGATGCCGTCGTCCGCATGCACATATGGCATGCCCGCCCGCGTCTTTTTTCGGCAATAATCAAAGGCCGCCTCATTATGCAGGCGCACATGATCACGGGGCAGGATATCTCCAAGATCGCACAGGTCCGCGAACCACTGCCCGACGGTTCCCGCCAGAAGAATGCCGGTATTTTCCGTTCCGGTTTTGATGTTCCGGGCCATCTGGTAATAGCGGCCGTTCCAAAGCTCGGACTCAAAGCTTTTCTGTCCGTGTGCAAGCCAATGCGTGTAATCGGCTTCGATTTTTCCGTCGCCAAGCACCCGCGCCATGCGAATACCGGCCGCCAGGCCCGCCAGAAAAATACTGGACACATAGGATGTTGTGCCGTTCATGGGCCAGCCGTCAAATGTGCTGTCCGGGCCGTGATCATCCGGCAGAAAATCCTTGTCTTTGTCGGTGGCCTGGTCATAGGCGATGGCCCGGGTAATTACCGGCCACATTTCACGCAGATAGCCGACATCGCCGGTCCATAAATAGTCCCGGTAAACCATCAATGCAAAGGCCGGCATAAGATCAATTTTGAACCACGCATCCGGATGTTCAAAGGTTCCCGGAAAAAAGTGCGGCAATTCGCCGTCCGGTTTCTGGTGGCGGGCGGTAAGCCGCATGGATGTCTTCTGCTGGTGCGGAAACAACAGTGAAACAGGCGTGGAACCGTAAAATGCGACGTCCAATGTCTGCAAACCGCAGCAGCCCATACCTTCCCAAATGGCGAATGTGCCATCTTTCACCCACCAGCTTTCCTTATTAAGCGTGGTGAGCTGGGCGTTGACGGCGTCTTTAACCTTCGGCGGCATACTGCCCGCATACAGCGCATCTTGAAAATTTATCGTCCGGTTATATAGATCCTCATGGCGCCGGGCCAGTTCTCCGGCTGTTTCAAGCGAATCATGAAACCAGCGGTTGTACATATGGCCCAGAAAATTGGAATTCCGCGAATAGTCATACTGGTTCGGAAAATTCCAGGTCAGTACAAAGGTCACCTTCCGCGTTTCGCCCGGAGACAGATCCACACTGTCGGCGAGTGCGGCATTGCGCGACAGTTCCGGCGGCACCTCCTGGTCCCGCAGCGCGCCATGGTTTTCAAATGCCGGCCAGAAATCGGCCGCGTCGCGCCATTGCGCCGCCTGTGCCCCGGACGAAAGAATTCCCAGCGTCATGTCGCCGCTGGAGGCCTCAAATGAATCCACGCCGTAACCCGGCGTAAATTCCACATCGCCAAGGTGCGCGAGCAATCCGGCGTAAAACGCCGGTATTTGCGTCCACTGCGCCGGCGCCCAGCCCCCATCCACCGAACAGGCCCATACCGCCGTGCGCCCGGCGCCGTATTGACCGCTGATTAACAGCGGCGTGCCGTTATCCGCCTTGATCAGCACTTCCGCCCCGGGCTTCAGGCCGGCAATGCGGCTGTAACCGCCGATGCTTTCACGTTGCGGCGATCCCAACACAAATGCCGCTTTTTTTACCACGTGAAGACGGGTGGATTGGCTGACCGTATCCACGGAATCACGAAACTTAACCGGCAGCGCCTGTTCAATGGGCGTACCGTTCAGATGGGCCCAGCGCGAACCGTCGTTCCCGTAAAAGGAATCCCAGCCGCCGGTTACCAGCAAGCCTGTGCCCTGGTTGACGGCATCGCGGATGGCGGCCATATTTTTTTCGCCAAGACTGGCGCTGGCATGTGGAACTTCGCCCAGCCAGATCACGTCATAGTGTGCGGCAAGTTTCGCCGCCGTTGCATACGGCAGTGTAATGCGCGCCTGCTTGACATCGACACTGGTGTCCAATGTCAGGTTTTTTGTGCCCTCCAGGACTTCCTTTACCCGCGGCGGCATGGATTCCAGCAATACCAGCACCCGCAACGGTCTGTTCATGCTGGACGGTTGGGAATCCACGCGGGCGAACATGTGAATCATGGTCAGGTCGGCTATGCGCTTAACGCGGTTTTCCGTTCCCGTCCAGCCGTTGTTCAAGGCCACGCCGTTGCGCAGACTGGCAAGCACCGTAGCCTGGACCGGCGCCGCACTGTTATTTTTTAATTCGAAGGTAAATACGCCTCCCGGAATCCCGGAATCGCGCGGCTGGTGCGGAATCAACGGCGACCAGGCCGTCAATGAAACCTGCACCGGCAATTCCGGATCTTCATACCGCAGGCGGGCGATGGGTGATCGGCCCTCATACGTGATGCCGACCACCGGCTTGCCCGGATTGGTGGTGCGGCGAATCGTTTCCAGCCGGCGGGTGATGGCGGGCTTTCCTTTTTCCCCGGCCCGAACCGCAAAAAAGGTGTCCGGCAGGATCAGGCGCTGCGCCCAGTTGTTAAAAATCTGCCATTCGTAAAAACCGCCGTCCGCCCGCAGTTCAAACGTGCCGGCGCCCATGCCGCCCAGCGCAATTCCCGAGGCCATCGGCGGATGAAACACGATGATCCTGCCGTCCGGGCCGCGCAGTGGAACGCCGATTTCCTCCGCGTGAGCCTGCGCCGTGGCACTGATGGGACCGGATAACATTGCGGCCGTTGACGCGCCGGTTAACACTTTAAGGAAGTTGCGGCGTGAAACACCGGCATCGTTTTCATCCGGTCGGTTAATGTGCATCACCTGTGCCTCCTGTTTATCCATGGCATGCCCGGACATCGGGTCGTGATGGATTCAACGCTGTTCTATCTATCCTGATGCAGTGGGATTCCGCGCCGCCGACTTTCCGCCGCGCAAACTGAATGGGTCATCATCCGGCAACGAAGCAGCAGCGTCAACCGCGAATATTTCGGCTGCATATGCCACCGGGCGGGACGGCAAAAGGTGCGGGTGGCGACGCCTGCCGGACGCAGGAGTATCCCTATCCACTCCATGGCGCGAGGCCATGGAGAACTTAACCGGCGGCATCCGCCGCCGCTTGCGATTCCATTTCACCGTGCCCGCCTCCGGTAACGTATTACCATTTTCATATTGACTTTTCGCGGCATTGCGGCACACTGATACACTCATGCTGCAATCAGCTTACGCCATCGCCTGCTTCCTCTTGGTATACCTCGTTACGCGGGTTTGTTGTCACATTGCGCTCCGGCCGTGGCGTGCCTCCGCCGGCCAACACTGGACTCAACGAGCCAGGTTGCTGTTTTCAGGACGGTTGACCGCCGCGTATTGCCTGCTCACACTGCCTGTGGATGCGTATTGCTGTGCGAAGCTTATTAATGCACATGATCACGACCTGCCGACCCCGATATCAGCCTGGGCGGTGAGCTTCGCGGCGGTCGCGGCGGTTATCCTGGCGTGTGAATCGGTGTCGCGGGAAATACGACCCGGCAACCGCTTCGGGCAGTTTTTTCGCAGTACGGCCAGCATCGTTCTTTTAAGATATTTATCGATCGTGGCAATACTGGCCGCCACGGCGATTATGCCTTGGCATTTTGGCATCGTCGCATGGGTCATTGCCGCCGTCACGGTCGCCGCTTTAATCGCAATGCAATACGGACTGACGGTGAACATCATGAGCAGGCTGGGAATACTCAAGCCGGCGGATCCGGATTTGCAACAGCTTGTGGACGACACGAGCCGCAAGATGGGCATCGCGGTGCGACATACATGGATTTTGCCGAATACCGCGGCCACCGCCCTGGCGCTGGTGACAACCCGTGACATTGTGTTTACCTCCGCGCTGCTTACGCATTTACCCGGAGAGCAGATCGCGGCGATTTGCGCCCATGAACTGGGGCATCTTTCCGAACCACCGCATGTGCGGCGCCGGCGGCAGCTGAGTGCGTTCCTGTTTTTCCCGCTGATCTTCCTTTGGCCGACAATTGCGCTGGGTAACCGGTTCCTGTTATATTTCGCCGCATGGCTGTTTATCGTCTCGTTGCTGAGAAGCCAACTCGGCGGAATGGCCCGCCAGATGGAAATCCGCGCTGATCAATTGGCCGGCGCCGCGGTGAACAATCCGGCGGTTTTGGCGCGGGCACTGGAAAGGCTGTATGAAGTTAATCAGATGCCGGCCGTCATTGGCCGCAGGCGGTCCGTGCATCCGCCATTGTATGACCGCATGACGGCGGCGGGAATTGTACCGGATTATGCCCGGCCGCTACCGCCAAAGCAGCGCAGTGTGCTGGATATTGCCCTGCTGGCGATCTTAGTCATTTTGATTACTGCACAGTTCGCAACCGCTGGAGGCCCGTGGCCACGCAAATCGCAGGATGCCTCACAATATCAATCGCGGTAAACACTAAATACAGTGCCATCGCCAGGCCAGCAATACAATATGGAGGGTCAGTGGAGTATGGGATAACGGATTGTCAGCGATCATGTGGCGGCGGATGGGGCAGGCACTGTTATTTCATTGGAGTTATGGCAAAACAGTGATAATCCACCAAGGTAGCCGATGCTGCCGGGGGACTGCGTGCGGCGGATTTTATCCATTCGTTTGGTTGCCTTGGCTGGGTAACACTCCTAGCATATAGGCGTCAAACCGGCTGGAATGGATACTGGAATTCTGCAGCCTGTGGCAAAAGGCGTTAGCCGGAGAACACGCAATGGTAAAAACACCCCTGATGACTCGACTCAGCGACCAGCCGGTGGAATCCGCGGCGATGCCGGATGTGCAATCCGCCCGCGATTCACGGGAAATCGCCATTGACCGGGTGGGCGTGAAGGCGGTTCGTTATCCCATTACATTGCTGGAGCCCAATGGCGGCCAGCAGCATACCGTGGCCCAAATAAACCTGTACGTCTCCCTGCCGAAGCACAAAAAAGGCACCCACATGAGCCGGTTTCTGGAGATTTTAAACCGGCATCACCGCAGCATAACACCTGAACTCATCACGCCCATATTGCATGAAATGCGCGAAAAACTGCATGCGGATGACGCCCACATTGAAATGCATTTTCCATATTTTATTGAAAAGGCGGCGCCCGTATCCGGCGCCCGCGGCCTGATGGATTACAATTGTTCATTTGAAGGCACCAGCAACGGCACCGATGATTTTATTCTTGGCGTACGGGTGCCGGCCACCAGCCTATGCCCGTGCAGCAAGGAGATTTCCGAATATGGTGCGCACAATCAGCGGTGCGAAATTTCCGCCAAGGTGCGCTTCAAGGGCAAATTATGGATTGAGGACCTTGTGGCCATCATGGAAAAGGCCGCCAGTGCCCCGGTTTACGCCGTGCTTAAACGTCCGGACGAAAAATATGTAACCGAGCAGGCTTTTGACAATCCAAAATTTGTGGAGGATATCATCCGGGACCTGGCCACGGCCATGGAGTGTGATTCACGCATTACCTGGTACCGGATTGAAAGTGAAAACTTTGAATCCATTCATAATCATAATGCCTACGCCCAGATTGAACGGGCCAAAGATTAACCACCGGAAAACAGGGCTTATCGCCGATCGCACAGCTGCGGGCGCTGACAACCGGCGTACCGTTACCCCCCCGTCGACTGTCCGCTGGAATAACATCCCGCCGGCAACGTTGTAAGAATTACCGGCAACGGCCCACAGGCCGTTAAGCAATACCACTGAAAGGCATTGTGTGCTAAGTCTTTGGAGACACCGTTCGTTTCATGCGAAAAATACCGATACGCCCGTTTCATTATTCATCCGGACCCCGGTTCCGTATGACCTGGATTGCCATGCTTGCCTGCGGCTGTCTGACATTGCTGTCGGCCGCATGCACCACGTTGCGCGTCACCAATCCACCGGAAACCGCTGACGAGCAGTACCTGCTGAGTGATGCGGCGTCCAAATCCATTGCGCGGCTTACCGTGCAAAATTTACGTGACCGCAAAGTGTTTGTGGATGCCGAGTTTCTGGACCCAAGCATTGCCCAGCAGAAATTCCTGGTTGCGGATCTGCGGGCGCACCTGCTGGCCGGCGGCGTGCGGCTGGTCAGCACGCGGGCAAAAGCCCAGATCGTTCTTGAAGTGCGCTGTGCAGCGCTGGGCATCAACAGCCAAAGCCTTCTGGTCGGTATTCCGCCCGTTTACGCCACCAGTACACCCACCTCGGGTCTTGGTTATATTCCCGTGCTGATTCCGGAAATTGCTCTGTTTAAAAATATTCATCAAAAGGGATATGCGAGTGTCGCCTATGTTGCCTATTGGCGAAAAAGCGGGGACATTGTGGCAAGCTCCGGACCGTTTGTCGGCCGGACGTATCGCAGTGACTGGTGGATTTTCGGCTTTGGTCCACAGACTTCCGGCAATATTCCGCCGGCACAAAAGCCCTGAGCATGTAACCGGCCGCTGCATTCGGCGTTTTGCAGAGGCCGCCTCGAATTGTGTAGAGGAAGTTACCGCGTGACCAGCAGTGAATCAAAGAACTCTGAATCGATCCCGGCATCGCCGCCCCGGCGCCGTCGGCATCGCATAAGACGGCTGTTGCTGCTGCTGGGTGTGCTGGTGGTGCTGACCGCAGCCGCGGCCTACGCCGGCCGCCGGTTCCTGCACTCCAACATGGCACACCAGTGGGTTATATCCGCGATCGAGGCCCGCACCGGTTTATGGCTCAAGGCGGGAAGCGTGCGGATTCATTGGCGCGGCCGCACGGAACTGCGGAATATATCCGCCGGACTGCCGCTGGGCCGCCATGCAATTATTCATGCGCGCACCTTGCTTTTGCGGCACAACAATGTGTTGTGGTATCTGCTTACCGGGCATCTGGGGCTATCCGCGATAACGCTCAACCGGCCGAAATTTATCATCCGGCGGGCCGCTCAGGGCGGTTGGACGCCCGCGTTGCTTTACCAGGCATTGCAGCAGTCCTGGACGCAATGGAAACTCACGCATCCGGATGCGCGACCGCTTTCAGCGCTTAATTTTCCACAGTTAACCATTACCGGCGGCCAACTGGACGCACCGGCGTTCGGCGGAAATTGGCTGCACATGCGCCGCATCATGATTTCCGTGCGGCCCCGCGGACCGATCACCTGGGATTTTCATATATCCACTCCGGCCGCGGCGCAGGCGCCATGGATCAATGTGCGCGGCACGGTGGTGCCGCAACAACAGTGGATGCATACCATGCAGGTTCAGGGAGGCCGGCTTTCCCGCTGGCTTCGGCTGTTCTGGCCGCAATGGCATGGGCCGGCGCACCTGGCCGCACGCCTGGTTGGTGCGGTGACGGCCGCGGGCCTGACGGAACATGCATCCGATATTCATCTTTTAATGGGCGCTTTGGCCGTGCAGGGCCGGGCGGATGTGACGTATTCAGACCAGCGCTGGCAGATTGCGCCGCGAAACCTGCGATTTTTATCGGCATGGTGGCCGCAGAAGATAAGCGTATCCCGCGGCACGCTATGGGCGGACAGGCAGGGTGTGCACGGCGCCGGCCTTAGCGCCCGGATCGCCGGCGGAAACCTGCACCTTGACGGCCTGTTTAATCCGGCGCGCGGCCACGTGGCCATCAAGGCGGCCTGGCGCAATATCAGCATCCTGGGGGCGGACCTGCAAAGCGGCACGCTTAGCGGTTCACTGCTTACGCCATGGCCGGGCCAGCGCGTGATCAACGCCCAAATCGCCAGCACCGGCCAAAGTCCCGGCGGCAATTGGGACGCCCGCATAAATTTAAGCGGCCAGGGAAGCCTGCACCACGGCATCTCGTGGCGGCTGGTTGCGCCCCGGCTGGGCATAATCAGTAAAACCACAATCAATCTTGACGGGCTGGCCGCACAAGGCACCGCCGACCCGGTGCGCATAACCGTTTCCTCCTGCAACATGGCCAAAGATCCATTTCTGAGAATAAGCGGCGATTACAACCTGCCGCTGGGTGTATGGCACCTGCGGCTGCGCTGCCACGGCAATTCCATTCCATTCACCGGCCTTCCGGCAAATTCGGAGTTGCGCCTGCGTGCCTATGGCAACGGCGGCGGCATGCAAATTCAGAATTTCCAGCTGGCAAACGGGGTTTGGAGCCTCGCGGCCGGCGGCAACTGCATTTTTGTCCGCCATTACCCGGCCCATCTCCTGCTTACGGTGACGGGTCTGCCCGTGACAAGCCGCAGCGGTGGAGCGACGGCGCCATGGGAAATGGGCGGCGTGATGAGCGGCCACCTGCGTGCCCGCGGAAACCTGCTGCCGCTGCAACTTCATTTGCATGGCCGGCTGGCGGGTGCGGATTTAAAAGTTAATCAACATAGATTGGCGCTGCCCCCGGTAATCGTGCAGGGGGACATTGCCGGGCGAATGATCACCGCCGACACGCAGCCGGTTGCATTGCTGGGCGGCCGGATAAGGCTGCACGGAAAAGCCGCGCTGACAGGCCGGCTGGCATCCATGAGTGTTTCCGCCAAAGGCATTGAAGCCAAAGGCCTGGCGGAGCTTTTATTGCCGCATGCATCCGGTGCGATCGGCGGGCGTGTGAATTTGCAGATGGACATGAAACTGCCCAACCGCGATGTGGCACGCGCCGGTATGCACGGCAAGCTGACGATAAGCCGGCTGAAATGGCCGGCGCTTTGGCCGGGTACGCAGCCTGTTGACATAACTTCCGCCGACGCCCGGATCACCTACCAGGGCGGCCGCCTGACGATTGAACCAACCGTCGTGCAGGCCGCGGGGGGCGGCGCCATTCGCGGTTCAGCGATATGGCAACTGCGCCATCCGCGTCATGTATCCCTGGCGATGAATCTTGTGGACTGGCCGGTGGCCGTTCCCAGCCAGTCACTAAAATTTTCATTGACCGGCAGCACGTCAGGCAGTTTCAATGTGGCGCGGCAAAGCTATCGCGGCACCGGCAAAATAAGTGCGGGCATTTCCAAAATGGTATTTCCGATAGGCAGCGCCACACTGCGGTTTAACGCGCTGGGCCGCATTTTCGCGGTGTCGCAATTGCGTGCGACGGTCCTGGGAAATAACCTGAAGGGGCAGGGCATTTACAATGTCGACAATCCACTGGCGTCCTCCGCCCAATTGCAATGCGATCTGGTGAATATCCCCATTCTTTTTCCATCCATCCGCGCGCTGCATGCGCTGCGCGGCGGTTTTCATGGCACGCTTTCCGCCGGCCCGGCCCACGGCCCGCATGCGCCGGCCCCCATGGAAGCCATGCTGACCCTGAAATCCGACCATGCGCGGCTTGGCGCCATGGCTATCGGTACCATCCAGCTGCATGGCTTTATTTCCAGTCATTCCGTGGTGGTAAACCACTCTTCCCTTGCTGTGGCCCGCGGCGTGCTGCACCCCTGGGCGCGGCTGGCGAGGCATTCCGGAGGGGTGTATTCCACGCAACTGGATCTGAATTTTTCCGGCCTTGACCTGGCGCAGATCACGCGCACGGTAAAGCCCCGCGCTTTGCCCGTACCGGGGATTCTGGCCGGCCGTATAAGCATTATCGCCACGCCGGGACGATGGCGCGCCGCGTTCGGCCGGGGCGAATTGCAGATCACGCAGTCCGACCTTATCAACACCACCATTATTTCCGCGCTTTATAACCTTCTGCATGTGAGCACCGGTATGCAAACACCCATCGGCCACGGACATGCCGCGTGGCGGCTGGAAAACGGCAACGCGGAAATTACATCATTGCACTATACAGACCGCGGCGCCAGCACGCTGGCCACCGGCACGGTTTACAACATCTGGAATATGCCGGACAGTAAAATCAACGGCTATGTGGTGGGCACCGTGCAGCCGCTGGGCAATTTTCATATTCCGTTTGTACCACAAACCAAGGCCGTGCTGGATGCCCTTGAGTCCAACGTAAGCACCATTCAAGTGGGCGGGACGTGGAAAAATCCCACAGCCATACCGGTGGCCTTCAAACAGCTCGGCCAGACGATTCACGAAACTTTTATCCGTGCCATTGTGGGCCGGAAGCGCGCCGCGGCGGGGCAGTAAATCCGCGGTGCATGCCTGTGAAGCCAGACATGAGGCTTGCGGCGGGCGTGCCCATTTTTATGGGGAATCTTAAGAATAAACGCCGTGCCGCCAAGCATGGCAATGGGACAACGCCAAATAAATATGGGCGCACTACTTGCGCCTCGGCCAGCCACACGATATAGTGTTGATTGCCGACCAGTTATACAACCAATCGCGGTTGCAGGAAAATTAGGGTCAACGGCAAGCAAGGATGTGGCCATGGAACTCAATCGCATTTACCAGAAGGATTGTGTGGAAGGCCTGGCGGAGATACCGGCGGGTTCAATTGATCTGGCGTTTGCCGACCCGCCGTTTAACATCGGCTACAAATATGACGTCTATGAAGACCGCCGCGCCGCCGATGATTACCTGGATTGGACGCGTCGCTGGGGCGCGGGCGTGGTGCGTGCTTTAAAGCCGGATGGCACTTTCTGGCTGGCAATTGGCGATGATTTTGCCGCGGAACTGAAGTTAATTTTTCACCGAGAGCTTGGGCTTAGCTGCCGCAGTTGGGTATTGTGGTATTACACTTTTGGCGTGCAGTGCAAATTCAAATTCGCCCGCAGCCATACACACCTGTTTCATTTCGTCAAAGATCCGAAATCGTTTACGTTCAATATTCCGCCCATTCGTGTGCCTTCCGCCAGAACCCTGGTCTATGGCGACATCCGGGCCAACCCCGACGGCCGCCTGCCGGATGACACCTGGATACTTCGGCCGCAGGATATTCCGGACAGTTTCCAGCCCAATGAGGATGTCTGGTATGTCCCGCGCGTCTGCGGCACATTCAAGGAACGGGCCGGTTGGCATGGCTGCCAGATGCCGGAGCAGATTCTGGGCCGCATAATCAAGGCATCATCCAATGCCGGCCAGACAGTGCTTGATCCATTCGGTGGCAGCGGATCCACGCTTGTGACGGCCAAAAAGCTGGGGCGGCAGTTTGTCGGTTTTGAGCTATCGGCAGAATACGCCGCACGAATTGAAACGCGCCTCAACGAAACCAATGTGGGCGATCCGTTATCCGGGTCCGATGAGCCGCTGAGTTCAGCGCCGGCGACCGCGGCCGGGCGGCGGGTCAACAGCACGCGTGTTGTTGTGAACGGCCGGTCCGCGGGGCGTAAAAGGCGGTCCGCAAGGGCGGAAGATGCCGGACAAATCCTGCTGACACCATCATTGGACGCTCCGGCGTGAACTGTTTCATAATATTCTGTAACTGAAAATATCTAGATTATTTGTATTAATGCGGCGGGACGGCGGCGCGGACAGGATGTTCCGCGGGACGGGTGAATTCCGCCGGAGGCCGGCATTGCATAAATCCCCGCTTTTTAATGCCCTTTTTTAATTTTTTTTCCGCCTGTTTGACACATCGCACGGCGCTGTTTATCTTGTGCAAAAGTCATCCGGAAATGGCGCTCACATGCGCGATACCGCGCTTTGCAGCGGCATTTCCGGAAAGAATTCCGGGAGAGAGACAGTTGCGGGTCGGCCAGCGGGCCGACAGCGGGTTTGGATGCGGTAGCCGGTTCAACGGCGGGAAGACTGACGGTGCATGCCGGAGGCGATTGGCCGGGTATGTAGCGTTGGGTATGCAAACTTCCCGGCCGGGAAACCAGTCCGGCTGGATCGGCCGTTATGGCCGATACAAGCGGATCGGTCATAAGGCCCCGTCAACGGCATTTTCTCCGCGGTCCGCATTTTGCGTTATTAATCGGAATGGAAATCCGCTGTCGGATGTAAATCCGCGGCAGCGGTATGAACAGGATTTGCGACAGCTATCGGCACAATGTGCAGCATAATGCACTCCAATGGAAACGGTGAGTCATTTAACCATTGCGGAATTGTGCCTGACGACTTGGGAGCATTTCGTTACCGGCTGTCGCGCAGGATGCACCCCAGATTGTTGTCATGTTAGTTTTCAGCAGGCCGCAGGAATTGGAACGGCTTACAAGTCGTGGCCGATCCGGATGTTGGTTGCGCCTGCTCCGCCCGTCCGGCGGGCGGAATGGAAGGATGTCAACCGATGGTATCGCTCGATGCCCGTAGTCAGGCATGCAACACATGGAACGAAATGCTGACCTATTTGCGGCAGTTCCATTCACCGGTGGTGCGGCAATGGTTTTCCGATCTGGAACCGGTGGAAATTGCCGGCGGGGTTTTGACCGTCCGTTGTCAGACGTTGATACAGCAGCAGCATCTGTCGATGAAATGCCGCCCTGTATTTGTCGAAGCGTTGCAATCCGTTACGGGCAAATTGCTGGGCATTAATTTTATCTGCACGGGCAGCGCCGGGCTTAATCCGGTGATGAATTTGTGCAATGAGGTACCGCTTTCTCCGGATTATATTTTTGAAAATTTTGTGGTGGGCCCCGCCAATGATTTGGCACACCGGGCATGCCAAGCGGTAGCGATGCAGCCGGGCCGCGTATACAACCCGTTGTTTATACATGGCGCCCCCGGTTTGGGAAAAACGCATCTTCTGCAGGCCACCTGCCAGGAACTGCTTCAGCGGCAGAGCGACATTCGCATTCTTTACATTACCTGCGAGCAGTTTGTAAATCATTTCATGGAATCCATTTCCAGCGGCAATCAGGGGCAGTTCCGGGCCATGTTCCGCAGCAAGTGCGATGTGCTGGTGGTGGATGACATTCACTTCCTTGCCGGACGGGACCGTTCGCAGGAAGAATTTTTTCACACGTTCAACGCTCTTTTGCCCCAGGGAAAACAGATTATCCTCAGTTCCGACAGTCCGCCACGGGATATTCCATCCATGGAAGAACGCCTGGTGTCGCGGTTTGCCAACGGCCTGCTGGCGGAGATTGAACCCCCCTGTTTTGAAACGCGGCTTATTATTGTAAAACGCAAGTCGCATCTGCGGGGCGTAAATCTTCCGGATGATGTAGCCGAATTTGTGGCCAAGCGCTGCGAAAACAATGTACGCGAAATTGAAGGAGCCATCACCAAGCTCATGGGCCAGGCGATGCTCAACGGCGGCCAATACACCATGGCGCTTGCGCAAACAGCGCTGGGCGACCTTCTGCCCCAGGCGTCGCGCATGGTGTCCATTCTGCAGGTCGTCGGCCATGTGACGCGGTTTTTCAACGTGCGCGTGCCGGACCTGCAGGGGAAAAAACGGCATAAATCCATTACATTGCCGCGGCAGGTTTCCATGTACTTGGTACGCAAGTATACGCAATATTCCCTGGAGGAGACGGGCGGATTTTTTGGCGGCCGGGATCATACCACGGTCATGCATTCGGTGAAAACAATTGAACGCCTGCGTCAGACGGACAGCGGTTTTGCCCGGCAGATTGAACAGATTGAAAACGGCTTGGAACGTGAAATAAGCCGGCCAGCACCGATAGCCGCCAGCCAGGCGATGTCATAACCGCCGCCCGCGGGGGAATCGGCATACTAAACTCCAGCGCGTGCACGCGAAGGTCCGCCGGGATTTGGCGGCATCATGTTGTTGAACACTGCCATGATTGTTATTATCTGCGATGCACGGCTGCGGCATGAATTCCAAAGTCGGTAATCGCAGCCAATGAGAATGGATTCATACAACAGGATGCCAATTCCATGAAAGTAATTGTTCATCGTCAGGCCCTGGTGGAAGTGCTTGGATTAGCCTGCAGTGTGGTGCTTACACGTTCGCCAAAGCCTGTCCTCTCGTGTGTGCGCATCAGCACGGCGACCGTGGGCGGATCGCGCGTATTGCGCATTGTTGCGACTGATCTTGAAATAACCATTGAAACATCGCTGTCCCAGGTGGATATCAAGCAGGATGGCATCGCCCTTTTGCCGGCGCATAAGCTGCTGGATATTGTGAACAATTCGCCGGATGAAAATCTGGCACTTGATGTGGTCGGGGAAAAGGCGACGATTCTGGGTGCGGACAGTATGTTCACCCTGCTCGGCTTCAACAGTGAAGATTTTCCGCCGGTCAGCGGTTTTGAAGGCGCACCGGACTGCACGCTTTCCGCCGGCCTGCTTAAAACGATGCTGGACCGCACCCGTTTTGCCGCAGCAAAGGAAATGACCCGCTATGCCATGAACGGCGTTTTGTTTGAACGGAAAGGCAAAAAACTGAGCATGGTGGCCACGGACGGGCACCGGCTGGCGCAAGCGCGTGATGAAATAGAGCTTGCTGATGAACGGGAAAGTGAAAGCATAATTCCGATTAAGGCTATCAATATGCTTGAGCGCCTGTTGGTGGATCCGGAACAGACCGTTCAACTGCAGTTCCGCGAGGGCAAATTATTTGCCCAGCTGATTTCCAAGGCCGCAGGTGAAAAAACGCCGAGCGCGGAAGGTTTGATTACCGCATCGCTGTCCGCATCACTCGTGGAGGGCAACTTCCCACCCTATAAAGACGTGATCCCGAAGGATTGCGACCATAAGGCTTCCATCAACCGGGATAAATTCCGCAGCGCGGTACAGCGCGCCGCCCTTTTAACCAATGAGGAATCAAAGTCTATTCGGCTGAGCTTCGGCAATAAAAATCTGACGATTACGGGACGGGCGCCGGAAATGGGTGAGGCCAAAGTGGAAATGCCCATTGATTACACGTCCGAAACAATGGATGTCGGCTTCAACCCGATATATCTACAGGACGCCTTAAAGGTGGCCCCAACGGAAGAAATAACCTTTGAGTTGCGTGCACCGAATAAGCCGGGATTGATTAAATCCGGGCAGGGATTCCTTTACGTGATTATGCCGGTAAGCCTTCCCTGATGCAGGTGCGGTCCGGCCGGTTGGATGTTTTTGTGCGGCGAAAGCTTTCCAATTCAGCTAAACGCGGCCGGATGGCCAAGCTGGATGGCATTGAAAAAAAAAACGCCATCCGTTCAAGACGCGGCAGGCACATCTTCCGATGCCTCTTTTCTGCTGGCGCAAAACCGTCAGCAAAGTCGAATGGAGACCCTCAGCCGCATAATCCGCAGTCGGCCGCCGCTGGATCGCCATCCGCCGGAACGGATAGGTAACTTCCTGCCGGAATGGTTTGACCGAAACGTGGAAAAGCCGGGCGTACTGCTTACGGATATCGTGGAGTTGTGCAAAGCGGAGTTACCCAGGCAGTTGTATGATGCCGTTGCTCTTGCCGGCATTCATCGCGGCAGTCTTACCATATATGTGCAAAGCGCGGCGGCAAAAGCGGAAATTGATTCCTGCCTGCGTTCGAGTCTTGTCAGCAAGATTCAAACTCGAACCCACGGGGTTGTGCAAAAAGTGCGAACGGTTGTGAACCGGTCGATGGCGAGCAATGATTTTTCCAAATCGGCGACGAAGCGGAATTCAGCCGAACGCTGAAAACAATCGTTTTTTATCCCGTCAATCAACAACTTATCCACAATACGGATAACACCAATTATTCAGTATTATGATGATCAGGTGTAGGCCCTCCTATATTAATCATTAAAAATAAGTAGTAGTAGTAGTAAGGGGTGTTGGTTTGTGGAAAAGATGGTCTTGAGTAATCATAACTTTATTTTTTTTAATGCTTTATGATTAATTATTGCTACTATTAAGTATGTGCAGAAGTTGGCGGATATCTGTTGGTTATGTAAACGACATGTTTGGAATGTGTTATGGTTTAGGATAATACAGTGCCAGCCGGGAATATGCGCTTGTGATAACCCGGACAACAGTACTGGGTTCACGATAAGTTATCCACATAGTATTCACAGTTGTACTGACAGCGGCTTAATCAGGGGCACGAAGGGTGGATTTTGCAAGAGTCTGCATTAAGCCGGTGTTTGTAATTTAAGTGTATTAAAATAATGGGGTTCTGATTTTATTGGAAGACGGGCGTCGGAAGGTACGAACAATTTTGTTACGATGCTTACTTTATTTTCCATTACAATTGGTTGCGTTATGAGCAGCGCGATAGAAAGCCCGCCTGAAAACAAAGGTGAACCTGGTTTAAAGGGTGCAGCGGCGGAAAAACCCAAGATAGCAATTTTACCGCGGCTTGCCGGAGCGCCGCTCCTGCCTATCAGCACTCTTTCGGCGGTAGGCTTGCCGGCGGGTGTGGCATGGGCCAACCGATTTGCATGGTTTAATGCGCTAAGCTGGTCGATTGTTTTGGGCACGCCGCTTTTCCTGTATGCCAAGAATTTGGGTGCGGGGGATGCGGCCCTGGGATTTCTCGCGGCGTTGCCGCCTTTGCTGGCGGTGCTGCACATTCCGGGAAATCATTTGATTCCACGATTTGGATATCGGCGGATGATCATTTTCGGGTGGGGATCGCGTACCGCAGTGATTTTTCTAATGGCATTGCTGCCGCTGGTGGTGTCATCGGGCTATGGGCAACTTGTGGGATTGTTTGCCTGTATCATCACTTTCAGTGCTTTGCGGGGCGTCGCGGGCGGCGCGTGGATGCCGTGGTTAACATCTTTAATACCGCCGGATGTGCGTGGCAAATTTTTTCTGCGGGATCAGCTTTACGGGCAAACGGGTAATCTGCTGGCGATTCTGACCGCGGCACTGATACTGCTGGGGCGGCCGCAGCCGTGGCAATTTAGCCTGGCATTTTTATTTGCGGGTGTGGGTGGGCTGCTGAGCGTGGTGTGTCTCCTGCCGCTGCCGGATATATCCACACCGGAGCATCATGCGGAGGCGGGATCGCGCGTTGCACTGGCCGTGATGTTCCGGGAGAAACAATTTCGACAGCTTTGCATGTTTAACGTGGCTTATATGCTGGTATTGGGCGGACTGGCGGTATTCAGCGTAGCGTTTTTGCGCGGTGTGGAGGGTTATGCGCAAAGTTCAATTGTCCTGCTTACCGGCATGTCCGTGGTGGGCGGGGTGCTTTCATTGTTCTGGTGCGGGGCGGTGATAGACCGCATTGGTTCGCGCCCGATCATGCGTTTAAGCCTGTTGGCGCTGATGGTGGTATTTGCGGCGTGGTGGGCGATTGCGGCCAGAGTGTTGTCGGATGTGCCGGTGCTTGTGGGGATTATTTATCTGATTTCGGGTATTGCCGGGCTTAACTTTGCCGCGGCGAACAACCGCCTGCAAAGCCTGAATATTCCCAAAACGGGACGGAACCACCATTTTGCGGTGTTGCTGGTGGCGTTAAATGTGGCGGCGGCGGTATCTCCCCTGATTTGGGGCATGATATTACAACTTATCGGACCCAAGCAGTTGAATATCGGCGGGGTCAACTGGAATCGATACAGCCTGTTTTTTGGATGCGGCGCAATGCTGATGCTGCCGATTTTAATGATGGGCCGGCACTTGGCGGACCATATTCCCGGCGAGGCGGTGCAAAACGCCGACGAAATGCCCGGCTCTTAACGAAAAACTCCGGACCATACCGCAACGGGGCAGTGTCACTGCTTTTTGGCCAGGTAAACCTCCAGCACCGTGGCCACCGGATCCAGTGGTTTTGCGGGCAGGTGGATATGCCGGGATGATCCCACGGCTGTTACACGCACGGGAATATTGGGGGCGGCCAGAAATTTAGCTTTTAAGATGCCCCGGTGAAGGGGCAGTGTAATGATGCGGCCGACGGGCCAATGGGTAATTTCCAAAAACAGCCGCCCGGGTTTCCGAGTGACATAGCCAAAGGACATGGCCTTGTGAAATGGCGTGCGGTGTGAGCCGTAGATAGCCCGGCCGTTCACCTTCAGCCATTTGCCGATCGCGAGCATACGTCGGACTTCCGGCTGGGGGATGATTCCCCTGGCGGTGGGTCCCACATTCAACAGGTAATTGCCGCCGCCGCTGGCGCATTTGATAAGATTTGTAATAAGCACGCCGGCCGGCTTGAATGCGTGGTCATAGCTTTTATAACCCCAGGTGTTGTTGATGGTCATGCAGGTTTCCCAGTGGCCCCGGATGCCATGGGGCGGTATGTGCTGTTCGGGCGTGCCGTAATCTCCGTAACCGTATCCGAGGCGGTTGTTGATGATGACGGATGGATCAATCCGGCGAACATAATCAAACATTTGGCGGGCATATTGGCGGTTCCAGCCGCGAACCGGCGTTCCGGATGCGGTTTTCCAGGGCACGGCATGGGGGTTATCAAACCATATCAACCCCGGATGGTATTGATGAATAAGCGCGCCGACCTGGTGTTGCGTAT
>JAKBBN010000041.1 GCA_021808485.1 Planctomycetota bacterium
GCAATGGGTGGAGAACTGGATTTCCGGAAAATGTCCGGCTTGCGGAAGCGAATGCCCATTACGACGGTGTGCATTTTGATGGGATGTCTGGCGTTGGCGGGCATGCCGCCATGGGCCGGGTTTTTCAGCAAGGGTGAAATTCTCGATGCGGCCATGAACTCCACATGGCGGTTCGGCCCGACACTGGCGGTATTTGGGATGTTCACCGCCCTGATCACGGCGTATTACACCTTCCGCGTGTTTTTCCGGGCGTTCATGGGACCGGAGATTCTGCCGGCCACGGCGGGCCATCATGAGCCTTCGGCGTTTGCGCTGCCGGCAGATGCCGCGCACGCCGGGCATGAAGGCGGGGCGGAACATGATTCTACCCAACATGGCCAGGATTCTCATGGTCATCATGGGGACGTTCCCGCGAGTCTGGACGGTTCCATCCGCATGTGGGGGCCTCTGGTGCTTTTGGCGCTGGGCGCTACGCTTGTGGGTTTACTGGGAGTTTTCGGAGGGGCCGGGCATGAAGGCGGCTGGATCAGCCATTTCCTGAGCCCGGTCCGATTGAACCTGCAGGTATCCCCCAGCGGCGGGCCGATGCCGCAGATAAATTTTTCACGGGTTAATCCGGCGGTGATGATGGGGCTGGATGCCATGCTGGCGGTGGGCGGTATTCTGCTGGCCTGGTACTTTCATCTGGCCCGGCGGGAAGCGGCGCCGCGCGTGGCGGCTGCGATGCCGGGGCTGGTTAAATTCCTGGAAAACAAATGGTATTTCGATGAGCTTTACGACCTGGTACTGGTGCGGCCGTTGTGGCTGCTGGGCAACGTGCTGTCAATTATGGACCGCTTTGCGATTGACGGGCTGGTTTTCCTGGTGAGTTTTGCACCGCAGTTGACGGGTTATACGCTCAAGCCGACGCAAAGCGGCCGGCTGCGCTATTACGGAATCGGCATGGTCACGGGCGTGGCGGTGGTGATTCTGGGAGTGCTGTATCTGCTGCGTTGAAGCGACCGCGAATGCCGGATCACGCGATGTTGACAGGCAATGGCCTGATGCAGGCGGAGCGGAAAGCTCCGGCCCAAAGACTGGATAAAACAAATTATGAATCATCTGACACTGGTCATCATGCTTCTCATACCGATCTTCGGTGCGTTGATCATATTTGCCTCGCCCAAGCAGGCGGCGGCGACCGCGGCCGGGCCGCTCGCACTGGGTGTATCGGTGTTGACCGGGCTGGTGGGAATTACGCTGTTGGCGCGGTTTAACTATGCCGCGGGAGGCGTGTGGCAGTTTGCAATCAGGACTGCCTGGATTCCGCAGTTCGGTGTGCATTTTTCGCTGGGTGTGGACGGCATCGGATTGTGGCTGGTGATGCTGACCCTGCTGATTACGCCGGCGGCGATTCTGGACAGTTTTGACAAAGTTCACAGCCGGCACAGCGAGTTTTACGGCTGGATGCTGCTTCTTTTTGCCTCCACCATCGGCGTGTTTATCGCCCATGATGTGCTGCTGTTCTACCTGTTCTTCGAATTTACCCTGATACCGTCGTTTTTCCTGATCGGTATTTGGGGACATTCCGAACGGCGCCGGGCGGCGGGAAAATTCTTCCTGTATGCATTCACCGGTTCGGTGTTCCTGCTGGTGTCGCTGCTGTATCTGGCGTGGGTTCATGCGGAACGCTTTCACACTTATTCCTTCACGCTGGCCGGTCTTTATCAGGCGGGCGCATCTCTGCCGTTGTGGCAGCAGGGGCTGGTCTTCACCGGTCTGTTGATCGGATTCCTAATTAAGGTGCCGCTGTTTCCGGTGCATACCTGGATGCCGGCGGCCGTCAGTGAATCGTCCACGCCCACATCCGTCATGATTGCGGGTTTCAAACTCGGGGCGTACGGTTTGCTGCGTTTTGCATTGCCGCTGCTTCCACTGGCCGCACTCAAGTTCACGCCCTGGCTGGCGGGGTTGTGTATTTTTTCAATTATCTTCGGCGGCCTGGTGAGTTGGGTGCAGCGGGACATGAAAAAGCTCGTGGCCTATTCCGTGGTCAGTCACCTGGGGTTGTGTGTGCTGGCCTTCCTGGCCCTGACCACCAGCGGCCTGATTGGCGGTGTGCTGGTGATGATCAATTCCGGCATTCTGGCCGCGGCGCTGCTGCTGGTGATGGGCATGATTCACCGCCGCTATCAAACGCGCAGTCTTCATGATGTTTCCGGTCTGGCGCGGCGGCTGCCGGCGCTGGGATTTTTCGCGGTGTTTTTCGCCATGGCCACCGCGGCGGTGCCCGGTTTAAACGGATTTGTAAGCGAAATTCTTTCCCTAGCGGGTACTTTTGTCAGCGGGTCGCCGGGGCATGGCGGATCATTGGGGCCGGCGTATGCCGTGCCGGCGGTGTTCGGTATGATCGCCGGAGCCCTGTATATGCTTTACTTTGTGGCACGGGTTATCTTCGGTCCGCTGGCGGAACCGGCCGTGGAAGCGGACGGGCCGCACGAATCGCCGGTAACCGAAGGCCAGCCTCCGCGCGATCTTTCATTGCGGGAATGGTGCGTGCTGACACCGCTGGCGATGGTGGTGCTGTTTCTGGGGATCTATCCGGCGCCGGTCACACAGTCCATGGAAGCGGCGATGCACAAACTCCAATCCCATGCACTCGCGGTGCGTCTGACCCCAAAGCCGACCGTGCGCCCGGCGGCCAAAGCGTCGCTGCCGGTGGCGGCGGCGGTTCACTGAAATAAATAATTCCGAGGTTGCTGTTGTGACAACAAATATCAATGGTATGTGTCCTGAAATCATCATGATCTGCGGTGCGCTGATCGTGATGTTGATGGGACTTTCACGCAATGATACGGTGCGGCGCTCCACGCTGGGAGTAGCGGTGGCGAGCCTGATCCTGGCGTTTATCGCGGCGCTGCGTATCGGCGGCATCGGCACGTCAGCCGGGTGGACACTTTGGCCTCTGGCCACGTATGACACGCTTCTGGCCAGTGGAGTGGGTATCCTCACCATTCTTTGTTCCGCGGGCATGCCCTTCGGCAATGAGCCGGAAAAACCGGACCGGAATTACCGCGGCGAATATTTTGCGCTCATGCTCACATCGCTGGCCGGTGTAAGCATGATCGGGAAAACCACGAATCTGATCTGGCTGTTTCTGGCGCTGGAACTTGTATCCATCCCCACCTATATCATGGTGGCCACCGGACGCTCCAATACCCCGGCCCAGGAGGCGGGTATCAAGTACTTTTTCCTGGGGGCGTTATCCGCCGCGATTTATCTGTTCGGATTCAGTTACCTTTACGGTTTTGCCGGTTCCACCAGCTATGTGGCTATTACGGCGGCGTTTCATGCGGCGCTGGCGACGGGGCATCTGCCCTATGTGGCCATCATCGGGCTGATCATGGTGGTGATAGGGATTGCGTATAAAATCGCCGCGGCGCCGCTGCATTATTACGCCCCGGATGTATATCAGGGCGCCGCGACGCCGGTGACGGCGTTTCTTTCATTCGCTCCGAAAGCCACGGGCTTTTTTGCATTGATCATGGTTTTCAACCTTACCGGATGGCGGCTTTCCGGCGGGACGGCCCGTGTGGTGCCGGACCTGCTGATCGTGCTGGCGGTGCTGACGATGTTCGTGGGTAATGTGCTGGCCCTGCTGCAGCGCAATATAAAGCGCATGCTTGCATACAGTTCCATTTCCCATTCCGGTTACATGCTGGTGGGGTTGGCCGTGGGGCCGTTTGCGGCGGGCAATTCGCCGGCCAGCGGAATAAGCGCTACGTTATTTTACCTTGGCGGATACAGCATCATGACGGTTGGTGCGTTCGCCGCCCTGACCTATATGCAGGGAAAGTCCGATGCGGCGGAGGACCTGGACGATATCGCCGGTATTGCGGGCGAGCATCCGTTCATGGCCGCGTGCATGGCGGTTTGCCTGTTCAGCCTGATCGGCATGCCGGGCACCATAGGCTTCCTGGGCAAACTTTTTATCGTGCAGTCCGCGCTGGCCGGCGGGCATGCCGTGCTTGCGGTGCTGGTGGTGATCAACGCGGCCATCGCCGCGGCATATTATCTGCGGATCGTGGCGGCGATGTATATTCGCGAGCCATGGTCGCCGTTTGCGGTGCGTCAATCCACAACGTTAAAAGCCGGTGCGCTGCTTGGTGCGGTGTTGACGGTATTCTTCGGCATTTTTCCCGCTCTGCTGTTTCACCAAAGCAACAGTTCCGCCGCCGCCGTGCGCAGCCTGGTGCTCAACCCGCCCGCCGGCGGCATTGTGGAGCCGGTAAGCCGTCGTGCAACCGGCAGGCTTCTCAAATCGCCGCTGCCGGCAGTCGCGCCGACGGCTGCGGCAATCAGCAAGCCATAAAACGGCGGCTTTTCAAAAGGCCCGCCGGGTATCAACCCCCAATCGCCCGGCGGGGACATAGGATTATTCCGGAGTCAACCCATGCAACTTGCCCAACGTCTTGAATCAATTGCCGAATCCATTACGCTCGCCGTCACCGCGCGGGCCAATGCCCTGAAAAAGCAGGGCGTTGACGTGGTGAGTTTCGGCGCCGGCGAGCCGGATTTTGACACCCCGCTGCCCGTCAAGGAAGCGGCGATCAAGGCACTTCTGGCGGGCAAAACCAAATATGAACCCACCGCCGGCACGCCGGAAGCCCGCAAAGCGATCAGCGAAAAACTCAACCGCTTTAACCGCCTGGATTATAAGCCGGAGGAAATTATTGTTTCCGTCGGTGGAAAGCATTCACTTTATGTGTCGTTCATGGCGGTGCTCAACCCGGGTGATGAAGTCATCATTCCCGCACCTTACTGGGTGAGCTATCCGGACATGGTGAAACTCGCCGGCGGCGTTCCGGTGGTCGTCAACGGAGACCCGGCCAACAATTTTAAAATCAGTGCGGCTCAACTGGCCCGGGCTGTCACGCCCCGGACAAAAATGGTAATCATCAATTCGCCGTCCAATCCGGGCGGTCACACCTACCAGCCGGCGGAACTTGCGGCACTGGCGGCGGCTGTGGCGCCGCATAAAAATGTCTGGGTATGCAGCGATGAAATTTATGAGCGGCTGCTGTATGCCGGCCAGCAGAGTTGCTCCTGGGCGGCATTGGATTTCGCCCTATGGAAGGACCGGACGATTACCTGCAATTGTTTGAGCAAAACCTACGCCATGACGGGTTGGCGCATCGGCTATACCGCCGGTCCCAGGGCATTGATTGATGCGATGAACAAGTTGCAGGGGCAGATGACCAGCAACATCACCAGTTTTTGCATGCCCGCCATTGTCGAAGCGCTGACCAATCCGGCCATGGAAACGGAGATTCAGACGATGCGCGATGCATTTGAAAAGCGCGGCACGCGCATGTGGCAGCTGTTGAATCAGATCCCCGGCGTCAAATGCAACCGGCCCACCGGCGCGTTCTACGCATTTCCCAGCATCGCCGGATTGCTGGGCAAGCCGCTGGGCAAAACCGGCGCCATTGCCAAAGACGCCGTGGAATTCTCCAGGCTGGTGCTGGATGAGGTGCACGTCGCACTGGTGCCGGGAAATGATTTCGGCTGTCCGGATCATGTGCGGCTCAGTTTCGCCACCGGCATGGAAAATATTGAAAAGGGCATCGGCCGCCTTGCGCAGTTTTGCCAAGCCGGCTGACGCGGCGATTTTCCGGGTTTTCGCGACAACGCATTTCAAGGCGCGCCACCCGCGGATTGCAACTATTCTATTGACGCGGACTTCCGTGCCTGCCCCGGCCTTGCCGTGCAAACCAACGGCGGTGCGTTACAATGCCGATTGGCCGCGGCGGCGCCGCGGGACCGAACAATTTCTCCCTGGTTACCGGCGCCGATGATGCGCAATGGGTTGCTTATCACATGGTTTGGCTGACGGCATCGTGGTTCCGACGCTTGATTGGAAAGGAGCAAAAATGAAAAGCCGACGGCGCGTGTTCTTAAAGGCAGTTGCAACGGCGGCATTCGCGGCCGCAATGCCGGCATGCCAGGAACGGAATACGGTCAAGACGTCCGCGGAGGAAAGCGATATATCCCGGCACGCGGATGAATCCGGCGGAAATGCCGCATGGGTTAACCCGATGGTGGGCACAGGGTTGCACGGCCACACCTTTCCCGGCGCCACGGCCCCTTTCGGTCTGGTGCAATTGAGCCCGGATACCGCCGGCCCGCCGGAAACCAAATGGATCGGCTGGTATGACCAGTACGGATGGGACCACTGTTCCGGCTATCATTATCCGGATAATACAATCATCGGCTTCAGCCACACGCATCTTTCCGGCACCGGCGCCGAGGATCTCGGCGATCTGCTGGTCATGCCCATGGTGGAAGGAAAGAATTGGAGCTGGGATGCATCGATTCCCGGCCGGCAGCATGAAGAACAGCTGGCGGCTTTGGGCACCGGTTCCGGTTGGGTCTCGGAAAGCGGGGGGACGGGATATTGTTCACGTTTTTCGCATCATCATGAAAGGGCCTGCCCCGGCTACTACAGCGTTTACCTGAAAACACCGGGCGTGCTGGCCGAACTTGCCGCGACCACGCGCTGCGGCATGCATCGCTACACCTATCCCGCGGCGCCACTGAAAAAACGCCGCGGCATGATACTGGACCTTGTGCATGGACTGGGATGCAAAGTATATCATGCGGAAATTAACATCGAAACGGGCACGCGCATCAGCGGGGTGCGTTACACGCACGGGTGGGCCGCGACGAAGCAGGTTTATTTTGTTATTGAATTTTCCGTTCCATTTGTCGCCGTGGATGTTCAGGTTGAAGGCCGGGTACGGGCGGCGGCGGTGGGCAGCCGGTTTTCCGGGAAACATCTTAAGGCGATTTTCACCCATGAGAATCCGGCGGCGGCGCTGTTGCTAAGGGTCGGCGTTTCTTGCACCGGAATTGATGGTGCAAGAAAAAACCTTGGCGAGGAAATACCGGACTGGGATTTTGACGCGGTTCGGCGGCGGACCAGCCGGCTTTGGGACCGGAACCTGTCATTGTGCCGCGCCGACCTTCTGGATGACAATCTGAAAAGCAGTTTTTATTCCGGTGTCTATCACGGCATGGTTGCGCCGGCATCGTTTAACGATGCGGACGGCGCCTACCGCGGCATGGATCACAAAAACCACCCGAATCCCGGTTTTACCAACTACACCACCATGTCCATCTGGGATATTTACCGCGGTGAGTTTCCCCTGATCACGCTTTTGCAACCCGACCGGGTGAATGATGTGGTCAACACGCTGCTGGTAAGCTACCGGCAGCTCCAGGCCCACTCGCTTCCGGTCTGGCCGCTGTGGGGTAATGAAACATGGTGCATGGGCGGATTTCATGTTGTCGCGATGATCGTGGGCGCCTGGACGCGCGGCTTTCGCGGATATGATGTCGCCGCCGCCTACGCGGCGATGCGCGATACGGCAATGGTTGGAAATGCCTTTACCGGACGCCAGCGGATGCAGGATATATTCCGCAGCAAGGGCTATGTACCCTCCGGTCCGCGCGTATCCGCGGTGTCAACAAGCCTGGATCTGGCCTATGATTACTGGTGCATGGGAGCCATGGCGGAACTGCTGGGGAAGGACGAGGACAAAAAGCTCTTTTATAAACTTGGGCAGAATTATCGAAATCTGTTCGATCAGCGGACCGGTTTCATGCGCGGAAAAACGGCGGATGGAAAATGGCGGACGCCCTTCCGGCCGGACCGCGAGTATTGGAGCGACTATACCGAGTCCGACGCGTGGCAGGCGACCTTCAACGTCGTGCAGGATGTGTACGGACTGATCGGTCTTTACGGCGGCGACCGGCAGTTTATCGCCCGGCTGGATGCGTTCTTTGCCGCGCCTTCCCGGACATTGAATTCCCCGCCCGATATCAGCGGCATGGTAGGTCAGGATGCCCAGGCCAACGAACCGTCCAATCACATTCCGTATCTGTATTGTTTTGCCGGTGCGGCATGGAAAACACAGTACTGGATACGAAAAGTACTGGCGCTTTACAGAAACTCACCGGTCGGAATTCCCGGAAACGATGATTGCGGCCAGACTTCAAGCTGCCTGGTGCTGGGTGCGCTGGGTTTTTACTCGGTGAATCCGGCGACCGGGGTATATATCATCGGCAGTCCTCTGATCCGTCGGGCCGTCATTCGCAACCCGGACGGCGGCCGGACATTCACCATCGTTGCGCACAACAATTCGCATCGGAATATGTATATACAGCGTGCAACCCTTAATGGACGGGAACTCTCCAGAGCCTGGATTACGCACGCCGATATTCGTGCGAGGGGTGAACTGCATTTTTATATGGGCCCGAAACCAAACCGCGAATGGGCCTCGTCACCGGCGGACCGGCCGCCGTCCGGCCTGGCGCCGATGCCCGGGTAAATTCGCCCGCGACATAGGGCGGTCCGGCCTTTTCCGGACGCGGCGCCGCCTGGTGCGCACCGCCGATTTACCGGCGGGAGTCCGGTGCGGCGGCAAGGGAACCTGGTGTTGTGCGGTCGGCTTGTAATTTACCCCCGCCAATCGGCGCCCGGTCCATCCACCCGGAGTGATTCAACGGCATCTGTTTTCAAGGAATCGGCATGAGTTCTGAGCCCGCACCTGTATCCGGCGACAGCCCGTTTATAGCAACCGGAGAGGCGACCGCCATACTGCCGGCCCGCGAATCCGGTAAAACGCCGATCACGGTGATCGGAACGCCCGACATTCGCGGCACTTTTGATGAGCTTTGCATTCGCCAGGCGCTCAACGCCCGCTCGGCGCCGGGCGTCAGCGATGTGGTGCTGAATCCGGATGCGCACTGCGGTTACGGCGCGCCGATCGGCTGTGTGCTGGTTTCGCCGACGCATATTTATCCGGGGCCTGTGGGCGTGGATATCAAATGCTCCATGAGCCTGCTGCAGCTTGATGTGCCCGCGGATGCGATTGCCGATGTCCGCACGCGCCGCGCACTGATAGATGCGATTATCGCCCGCACGCCGACGGGTGCCGGAAAAGACATGCGCAGCGTTCAAAAGAGCCGGAGAATTTCGGCGGACACCGGCAGACTTGCCGCGGTCCACGGCGCTTCGGAAGAGGTATGCCGACAGCTCGGCATTCCCGCGCATTGGGCCGGCCGTTGCGAGGATGCATTTCATACCGGCCATGACGGTACGCACGATGCCCTGGCCGCGCGGCTGGATGTCCTGCAGCACGGACATCTCAAGAACCTGCTGGATAAAACATCGCAGCTTGGGTCCTATGGCGGGGGGAACCATTTCGGAGAATGTGAAATTGTACGTGTGGGTGATTCCGCCCATGCCCGGCGGACGGCGGCCGCCTTCAGCCTGAAGGACAATCACGTTGCGTTTCTTTCGCATTGCGGTTCACGCGGATTTGGATTTCAACTTGCCAACCACCAGTTTCGTGCCCTGCAGGACAAATTCAGCCGATGGAGCATTCCGCTTCCGGGCGATGACCGGGAACTGGTGTATGCGCCGCTGGGAACCATGGAGGCCGATGCGTATATTGATGATATGAGCCTTGGCGCCAATTTCGCCACGGTCAACCATATGCTGATAAACGCACTGGTGCTGGAGGCCTTTGCCGAGGTGTTGCCCGGTGCCGGCGGTTCGCTGGTTTATTTCATCAGCCATAATATTGCCCGGCGCGAGCTGCTGGGCGGCAAAATGGTATGGGTGCACCGCAAAGGGGCTACACGCGCTTTTCCCGCCGGTCATCCGGGGCTGCGCAATACGGCGTTCGCGGATATCGGCCACCCGATCCTGCTGCCGGGCAATCCGCAGGCAGGTTCCGTGATCATGGTGGCCCGGGCGGACGCGGCAAAAAGCTGTTTCAGCGTAAACCATGGAGCGGGCCGGCGGCTTGGCCGCAGGGCCGCGATGCGGCAGTTGGATCAGAAAGTGATTGACGAGTCTTTTGCCGCGGCGGACATCATCACCAATTGCCGCAACTACCCGCGTGATGAAGCGCCGGACGCCTATAAGGATTTCAATGAGGTGCTCCGCAGTGTCACCAAGGCCGGTCTTGCAGATGAGGTGGCCCGCCTGCACGCCCGGTTTGTCATAAAAGACGCGGACAAAGCGGACGATTGATATGCCGGCCGATTTTTCACCTGCTTCGCATTTCAGCCGCCGCCGAATTATTTATGCCTCATCGCCGCGGCATATGACCCCGGCTTCCAGCCGCCGCCCAGCGCTTTGTAAAGCGCCACAAGATCAGCCGAAACGGCTGTCCGGCTCAGCACCAGTGATTCCTGGCTGGCAAACAGTGATTGTTGCGCCTGCAGCACATTCAGGTAATCCGTCAGGCCGCTTTTATACAACTGCAATGAAAGCCTGACCGCCCGCTCATTTTCCGCCGCCGCCACCGCCAGATCATGTTCATGAACCTGTTCGCGGGTATAGGCGGCCAGTGCGGAATCCGCATCACTCAGTGCCTGCAGCACCGCCTGATGGTAATTCAGCAGCGCCGCGATGCGCAGCGCCTTTTGTTCATTGATTGAAGCATTCACCTGGCCCCAGTTTAAGAGCGACCATGACACACTCGGCCCGATGCCGTAGGCCAGGCTGCTGGCGTCAAACCATTTGGCCGCATTGGAGGCGGCATAGCCGAGATTGCCGTTAATGGTGAACTGCGGGAACAAATTCCCTTCCGCCACGCCCACGTTCGCAGTTGCCGCGGCATACTGCTGTTCCGCCTGGCGCACATCCGGCCGGCGCAGCAACAACTCGCCGGGAAGGCCGATGGGAACAACCGGCGGGGGCGGCGGCACCGGTTCCGCCGCTGAAAGCTCCTTAACCAGCGATTCGGGAGTCTGGGAAATCAGCAGGCTGATGGCATAAATGTCCGTGCGCTCCTGAATCTGCAATTCCGGTATCTGGCTCCCGGTGGTTTGCGCCTGGGCCTCGGCACTGGTCAGGGCCAATTGCGTCGCGATGCCGCCGCCGATCTGTGCTTTCAGAAGCTTTACCGTTTTGAGCTGACTGGCAAGGTTGTATCGCGTGATGGCGATCTGCTGCTGCACGCCGCGAAGAGCCATATAGTCATTGCCCACTTCGCCCAGCAGTGTCACCATAAGACCGCGCCGGCTGTCCACGGCCGCCTTCAGGTCGGCATTCGCGGCTTGAACACCCCGTCGCACCTGCCCGAAAATATCCAGTTCCCATGTCGCGTCAAAGCCGGCTTGATACAAATCACTTTCCGAAGGCCCGAATCCGCCGCCGCCGCTGCCGGTGTTGCGGCTCCCGCGGCTGTGGCTGTACGCGGCCGTTCCGCTGACAAACGGCCCCAGGGTTGCGGCGGACGCGTCGCGGATTTCGCGGGCATTAACAATCTGCTCCTGGGCCTGCTTTAATGACAGGTTCTGCGCAAGTGCCCGGTTTATCAAAGAGTTCAGCACCGGATCATGAAAGCCCGTCCACCATTTCGCCAGGTGGGCCGGACCACGGCTCACCACGCTGCGGATTCCATTGCCCGCGGTCGCCGCGGCGGGTGTTTTATGTCCGGTGGACGGTGTTGTGGGATCCGCCCAATGGGATGGAACAGCCATTTCGGGCCGGTGAAAATTGGGGCCGACCTCGCAGCCTGCGAGCGTCAGCGCCGCCACAATACCCAGCGCGGATGTTAACGATTGGCGTGTCATGATAATTCTCCGATAAACCGCCGGCATCATTCGTAGCGCAGTGCCTCAATCGGGTCCAGGCGCGAGGCCTTCCATGCGGGGTAATATCCAAACACCAGTCCGACGGCCACGGACACCGCCACGGATGCCACCATCGCCGGTGCGGACAATTGAATCGGCCAGTGCAAAACCGCCTTCACCACGCTGGACATCGCCTGACCCAGCAATATGCCCAGTGCTCCACCGAACAGGCACAGCACTATCGCTTCCAGAATAAACTGGCCCAAAATATCCGCCGGTTTTGCGCCAATGGCCATGCGCAGGCCTATTTCCCGTGTGCGCTCGGTAACGGATACCAGCATAATGTTCATGATTCCAACGCCGCCGACCATCAGCGAAATCAGCGCCACGCCCGTAAGCAAATTGGTCATCAACCGCGACGTTTGGCCAAGTGCATGGGAAATTTCCGCAAGATTGCGGATATTAAAATCGCTGGGTTCACCGGCCCGCAGATGATGCCGTTGCCGCAGCAGCGAGGTGATTTCCTTCATGGCCTGCGGAATCTGGGCGCTGGTCGGCACGCTTACCATGATTGTGTTGACATTGGGAAACCGCACCGGCTGCGGCAAATCCGCCGTTTCCACGGAGGATGGAACCGGGTAAAGATTCTGCGATGTTTCCGGATAAAGCTGATCCGTCGAAAAGCCGTTGTTTGCCGCGGCGGAGCTTTGATTCTGGTTTTGCAGCGCCGTGCCGGATACCCGATACTTCATCGTGGTCCATGGCATCACAAGAATATCATCCTGATCCATGCCCATCATGTTGGCGCCTTTGCGCTGCAATATGCCGATGACTTTCAGCGGCACCTGGTTGACCAGAATGGTCTTCCCCAGCGGTTTGCCGCTGGGAAACAGTTGATGCACAACCGTTTGGCCCAGTACGCAAACCTCGTTGGCCCCGCTGACATCGTCATTGCCGAACATCCGCCCCTGCGAAATGGCCCAGTCGCGAATGGTGAAATAGGCCGGCGTGGTTCCGGCGATAAACTGCGGCACCCAGTTGCGGCTGTCGCGCACCAGTTGCATCCGCCCGTTGACCACCGGCGCCGCGGCGCTTACGGACGGGCAGTCGCGGGCGACGGCGTCGGCATCCGCGGAAGTCAGTGTGACGGCGCTGCCGCCGCCGAAACTTACGCCCCCGCTGGCTGCGGCGCCGGGAAATATGATCAATTCGTTGGCGCCCATGTTGGCGATCGTCTGCTTGATCGCCGCGGACGATCCTTCCCCGATCTGAACCATGGCGATCACCGCGGCGATTCCGATGATGATACCCAGCGTGGTAAGGGCGGATCGCAGCGGATTCCGCTGCAACGCCCGCAGGGCGGTGGTCAGCGTGGTGGAAAGTTTAAGCATATATCACCCTGTTGTTGTGACCGCCGACGGGGGCGCCTCCGCCGCCGGCGGTTGACCGTCAATCAGCCCGTCACGAATGTGGATGGTGCGCTGCGCATGCGCCGCGACATTGGCGTCGTGCGTCACCAGCAATATGGTGATGCCTTTGGTGCGGTTAAGTTCCTGAAACATTTCCAGCACCTCTTCACTGGTGCGGGAATCCAGATTTCCCGTCGGCTCATCGGCCAGCAGCAATTTGGGATTGTTCACCAGCGACCGGGCGATCGCCACGCGCTGCTGCTGCCCGCCGGAAAGCTGCGATGGTTCATGATCCATTCTTTCGGCAAGCCCCACCTGTTTAAGCAGATCGGCCGCCCGTTGGCGATGGGTTTTGCCGGAAACCGGGGCGTCGGAATAGGCCGTGGGCAACAGTACATTTTCCAGGGCGGTGGTGCGGGCCAGCAGGTTGAAATTCTGAAACACAAAACCGATTTTTTCATTGCGCACCAGTGCCCGCTGATTTACGGACATGCGGGATATCTCCTCGCCATCCAGAAAATATCGGCCGGATGTGGGCCGGTCCAGGCAGCCCAGGATGTTCATCAGCGTGGTTTTGCCGGAACCCGATGCGCCCATCAGCGCCACCATTTCACCCGGCTGGATTGAAAGTGAAACGCCCTTGAGCACCTGCAATCCGCCGGCGCCAAGCTGATACGTCTTGACAATGTTGCTGATTCTGATGAGTTCCATTGGCTGTTCACTCCGGATCAACGGATCACGAATCCCGGTCAACCGCCTTTTTTGTGCTTGAACGGCTGGGGAATAAATGGATTGGTCGCCATGCCGCCGCGGTTGGCCTGCTTTTCACCCACCACCACGCGCATGCCTGGCTTGATTTCCGGAGAGGAAATCTCCGTGTCATAATTATTCGCCAGACCGACGCTCACGTTGATCGGCCGCACATAATGCCCGTCCATCACCCAGATGGTGCCGACGGCCGCCCCGGTCCTGGCCGCGGTTCCGCCCGCCGCCTGCGAACGGCCCGCGCCGGCCTGCGGCGCCGGGGCTATTTCCGATGACCGCGGCACCCAGCGCAGCGCCGCATTGGGCGCCATCATCACATGGTTGGCATGCGCCACAAGAAAATCGGCCTGCGCCGTCAGGTAAGGCAGCAACATGCCGCCGGGATTATTGGTGTCCACCACCACGGTATACGTCACGACATTCTGCACCATGGTGGCGTTGAGCCGTATCTGCGACACCACGCCGTGAAACACGCGGCCGGGAAATGCATCCACGGTGAATGTCGCCGGGTCGCCGGTTTTAATGCGGCCGATGTCCGCCTCATTCACGGATGTCCAGACCTGTATTTTTTCCAGGTTTTTGGCGATCAAAAACAGGCTCGGCGTGCTGAAGCTGGAAGCCACGGTCTGTCCGATATCCACCCGCCGGTCAATGACCACCCCTTTTACCGGTGATGTAATGGTGCAGTAACCCAGCGTGATCCGGGCGTTGGTAAGCGCGGCCTGCGCGGCGTCCACGGCCTTTTGCGCCTGAACCACTGATGCGGCGCCCAGTGCGACATTGGCCTTGGCCTGATCATATGTTGATTTGTACGAATCATATTGCGTGACCGCCAGCGCCTCACCGGATGATCCGATCCGCCGGGCGCGCCGCCAGTCCGCGGCGGCATCCACATACGCCGCCTGGTACTGCTTCAATCTTGCCCCGGCCACTTCCACATTGGCCTGCGCCTGCGCCAGGGAAGCCTCCGCCACCGAAACCTGTGCGGCATAATTGGCCGGGTCAATCTTCGCCAATATTGTTCCCTTGTTCACCGGCGAATCATAGTCCACCGTGCGGCCCCGGGCATCCTTGCCGAATGAAATAATCGTCCCGTTCACCTGTGCGCCGACATCCACCACGTCCCGCGGCTCCAGGGTGCCCGTGGCGCTGACCGTGGCCGCCAGATTTCCCTTGGTTATCGGCGCGGTTTGAAATGCCACCACGGCCGGTCCGGAACCGCTGAATTGCCGCCACAGCCAGTAGCCGGCGCCGGCGACGCACGCCAGAATCAAGACAATTTTTATCGCACTTTTCATCGGAGTTCTCCAGGTTGCCGCCGAAACCATTCCGCCGGCCTTCCGTTGATTTCATTCACGCCCGCTTTTGTAGGATTTTTTCCCGCCGGACACCGCCGCCTTGGGCGAATCTGCCGGCGGTGATGATGCCCCGGAAACGCGGAAGACCGGCCGCAGCGTTTCCGCCGCACACAGCAGGAAACCGCGTTCCGCGGCGGTCAATGATGCAAACAGATTTGCGAAATGCTTTTCCGCCTCATTCTTCACCACGTTCATTACCCGCTCGCCTGCCGCGGTCAGGGAGAGCATGTTTTTTCGCCGGTCGGCCTGATCCGGTGTGCGGGCTATATAGCCCCGGCTTTCCAGTTCGTCGGCAATTTTGGATGCGGCCGGCAGGGCCAAACCCATGTTGACCGCCACCTGTGACAGCGTGGGATTTTTTTCCACATGCACCTCCATGAGCACCCGGAACGGCCCCATGCGCAGATCGCCGACTTCCAGCGTCCGTAGACGGCTGCGCAACGATCCCATCATGATTGGAATCAGGGCGAGGTAAGCCTGCGCCAGAAGTTGTGGCGATGTCTCCGTAATCGCGGTCGGCGGGGCGGCGGTATCGGTAGGGGGATCCCATGGGGATCGCAAATCTTGTTTCTTTTGGAAACCATCAGGTTTTGCCTGCATGTGCCTGATCCTGTTGGCTACCCCGGAATCCGCCGGATGTCCGGCGGTCTTAAAACGCTCATAAGCCCATATAAAATAGTGATTTACACTATCTATATGAACGTAATCCGTTCTGGCTTGCAGCGTCTTACCGCTGCAAACTCCACGGACCTAAACGCGTGAATCTAAAAATGGTTGCAAAAACGAAGTATTTATTTTTGACTTGCCCGGCGCCGTCCGGCTTGTTTACCGCGCCCGGGCGGCAAGGTTATCCAGCACGCTCATATAATTCATATATGCATCGTATGGAGATTCATAACTGCTGAACGACGGAACATATGCCTCATTGAAGCGCCGCACATTCATGTAAAAAAAATGGTCGCTGGTGGTCAGGCGCCGCCAATCCGCCAAAAGCCGGGCATCGTCGCGCAGTTTTACCACTTCCTCCAGGCGGTAAAGCTCCTGAAGCGCGTTGGCCTGCATCGCATTGCCCAGCCACGGGGATAAATCCCGCTGGGATTCCGTCCAACATATGTTGCGTGGCACATTCAGATCCGCCACCGCCGGCAGGGTGGCCGTGCATTCGGCCGGTGTCCGGAATTCGTCACCCAGCGCCAGTACCTGCTCCGGCAGCGCCGCGAGAAATTCAAAAATCCCGGATTCCGCCGGATGCCGCTCCCCAAAAGTTTCATAATCCATCCCCAGCAGCACCAGTGATCCCTGGCCATTGATGCCGTTCAGCCAGCGGGCATACGTATCGGCCATCAACGGCCACTGGCACCACGATCGGCAGGAAAAACGCATCGCAATGTCATCGCTTAAATGATAGTGCCGCAGCATCAACCGTATCGACTCGCGGTGCACCTGATATACCAGCCCCGGATTGCGCGACCCCAGCACCGCCTCCCAGCCTTCGGTAATCACCGTGTCCAGTTTCAGCGTGCCCAGCAGGCGGCCCACCTCGTTGGAATAGATCAAATTGGTGTTGCGGAAAGTCTTCGGGTTCTGCCCGAACAATCGTTTCACGGCATGCCGGTGCAGCCGAATCTGTTGATGAAATTCGTCCGGCGAATACAGAAATGCGAGACTGTGGTAGTAAGTCTCGCATAAAAATTCCACGCAACCCGTGGCCGCCAGCTGCCGGAACGATTCCAATACCTCCGGCGCATAAAGCTCAAATTGTTCCAGCGCCGTACCGCTGATGCCCACGCAGAACCGGAATGAATCCCCAAAACGCCGGCACAATTCCAGCAATACCTTGTTCGTGGGCAGATAACACTTCGCGGCGATCTTCCGCATGTGGTCGCGGTTGGCGTTGCGGTCAAAATAATCCGACCCGGTGTCAAACACGCCGTATCGCCGCAGCCGGTCCGGCTGGTGAATCTGAAAATAAAAGCTGACCGCAACCATTCTTCAACCCACCTGTATCCGGGTTCCAAAGCCAAAGCTCCCCTGTCCGGGAAGTTAAGGCGTGATTATACCACACTCTGCGGCGTCGCACCGGCGTTTATATCAATCAAGATAATACTGTTTACTGTTCGTGACCGCGGCTCAGGCGCATTTAACTGTCCAGCCATTTGCCCAGCGCTCCGGCCAGCAGGCCGCCCGCCGCCGGGGCCACCCAGAACAGCCAAAGCTGCGGCAGATAGCCGTGCCCGGCAAATATCGCCGTTCCAGTGCTGCGCGCCGGATTCACGGATGTGTTGTCCACGGGAATCATGACCAGGTGAATCAGGGTCAGGCACAGGCCGATGGCCAGGCCGGCGAAACCGGCCGGCGCCCGCTTCGCCGTGGCGCCCATGATCACCAGCACAAAGAAAAATGTGCAGACAATTTCACCCGCCAAGGCCGAAAGCATTGAATAGTGCCCCGGACTCAATGCGCCATAACCGTTGGAGGCAAACCCGCCCACGACAAACCCCGGCCTGCCGCTGGCGATGGAATAAAGCGCGCCGGCGGCGGCGATCGCCCCGATCACCTGCGCCACAATATAGGGCACCACGTCCGATGACTTTGTGCGGCCGCCCACCCACAGGCCCAGCGTTACCGCCGGGTTGAAATGCCCGCCGGAGATGTATCCCAGTGCGTAAATGCCGGTGAGCACCGTCAAGCCGAACGCCAGCGCCACGCCCGCAAACCCGATTCCCAAATGGGGAAATGCCGCCGCCAGCAGCGCGCTGCCGCAGCCGCCGAACACCAGCCAGAAAGTCCCTAAAAACTCCGCCGCAAGTTTCTTTGTCATGGTGCATATCTCCAATTCTTGTCTGTTTATCTCAATCGCCGCGGGCCGATTCGTCAAGTGGTGCAAACTGCTTGACCGGCCCGGAAGGGCCGTTGTTTTATGCGGTTCCCGCGCCGTTTCGCCAAACAGCCTCAGCCAACCCGCCCGCCGCAAACAGGGCGGTGCATCACCCCCGGGCGGTTAACCGGGTAATGCATACCTTCGCCGATGGCGGTAAACCGGCCCTGTACAAGCCGGGGATTATTCATTTTCCCGGCAAACGCATGCCTTTCCCGCCCTATGATGCCGGTGCGTTCTGGTGGTTAAAAAAACCTGCACAATGTTACACCCCGGCCAAGCACACCCCGGCCAAGCACATTATGGACATAACTGATAAACCGTTATACCTATGGCCGCCGTGAAAATTTGGCACGCGTGCTCCGGCCGCAATTGGTCTGCTCATCCCCTTGCCGCGGCGCCGCACGCACACAACAGTATTCATTTTCCGGGCCGTTCTGTCAAACTTTTCCCATTGACAATTCGTACTGCTACCGGTAACACAATGTACCCTGCCCGGCGGGGTGGGCGGCACTGCGGAATGGGCGGATTTCCCTGGTGATCCAGGCGGTATTCCCGGCGCAAAGCGGCATTTTTCGCTGTTGTGATGCAGCGATACTTAAAACCCGGTATAACCGCCGTCCTGCGATCGTTGTATCACGCCGTTGCCGCTGGAAAAGCGGGATAATTCCAGGAGTTTACAGTGGCTGAGCAGTTTGACATTATCGCGGAGAACCTTACCAAGTCGTATGGTAAATTCACCGCGGTGGATAACATCTCCTTCGCCGTCCCCAGGGGCAGTGTGGTCGGCTTCCTCGGGCCGAACGGCGCCGGCAAAACCACTACCATTCGCATGCTCACCTGTTTCATGCCGCCCACCAGCGGCACCGGCCGCGTGGCCGGCCATGATGTGTTTCGTGAATCGATGGCCGTCCGCCAAAAAATCGGCTACCTGCCGGAAAATACGCCTTTGTACCTGGAAATGCGCGTCGCCGAATACCTCAAATACCGCGGCATGCTTCGCGGAATGCCCCGCGGCGAACTCGCCAAGCGCATCGGTCACGTGGCCGAAATGTGCTGGCTCGCCGACCGTTTACGCTGGCCCATCGGCAAACTTTCCAAGGGGTACCGCCAGCGGCTCGGCATTGCCGATGCGCTTCTGCACAACCCGCCGGTGCTGGTGCTCGATGAACCGACGGTCGGCCTGGATCCCTCGCAGATCCGTGAAACACGCAAATTAATCGCCAATCTGGCCGGGCGCCACACCGTGCTGTTGTCCACCCACATCCTTTCGGAGGTGGAATTGATCTGTCAGCGCGTGGTGATCATCGGACGCGGAAAAATTCTCGCCCAGGGAACGCCCGAGGAATTGAAATCCGGCTCCAGAACCGGTGACAAGGCCCGGCTGCTGGTGGATGTGCGCGGCCCCGCAGACCAGGTTAAAAGCGCGCTTGGCGCCCTCACCGGCGTGGAGAACGTAACGGTGCTCCACGACGGCCCGGTTTGCAGCATGCAGCTTACCGGCCGGCTGGACGGAACCCTCCGCGAACAGGTCGCCGCCACCGTGCTCCAGCGGGGCTGGGCGCTGCGTGAAATGCGCAGCGGCGGCATGAGCCTGGAAGAATTCTTTGTACAGATTATTGATCCCGGCGCCGCTCCGGCGGCGTAACGCCGCTTCGCTTGGCATGTTCCGGCGGTCCGGGCCCTGCATCCGGCGACTATGCCGATGCTTCCCCTTTCATTACGGAGAACTGGTGATGTCTCAATTATTAACCATAGCCAGGCGCGAACTGGGCGCTCTGTTTTATTCCCCCGTGGGCTATATTGTCCTGACGCTGTATCTGTTGTTCGTCGGCCTGCTGTTCTCCCTCATGGTCATGCGCCCCGGCCGGATTGCCGACCCCGGTCCGATGTTTTTGTGGAACCACCTGATCCTCATCTTTCTGGTCCCATTCATGACCATGGCCATATTTTCCGAGGAATACCGCTCCGGCCGGATTGAAACGCTGCGCACCAGCCCCGTCAGTGAAGCCGCCATCGTGCTGGGAAAATTTCTGGGCGCCATGGGTTTTTACGTCGGGGTCATCGGTTCCAGCGTGGTGTTTGTGATTCTGCTGTCGTTTTTCGGCCGCCCGGATTACATGCCCGTCCTCACCAGTTATCTGGGCCTCCTGCTCATGGGCGGCTTAATGGTCTCCATCGGGCTTTTCTTTTCCGCCTGCACACAGCATCAGGTTCTCGCCGCCATGAGCTCCTGCGTTGTGCTGGTCACGCTCGGAATCCTTTTTCAATTCATTCCCGCCTTTCTTTCCCCTTTTATCCGCCATTCCTCTTCCTGGCTGCTGTCTGTAAAACATGCCATGAGCTACCTGGCCATTGAGCCGCATATGGCCGGCTTTTCCCGCGGCATTATAGATTCGCAAAACATTGTCTTTTTTCTTTCCGGAACGCTGCTGTTTCTGTTTTTAACCTATGTGGTGCTCGAAACACGCAAATGGCGGTAATCAGGCCGCGACCGGAAATACTGGAGTTGGAAACACATGACCGAATCCATGGAAAACAAAACCGAATCCAAAAACACGCCGCGCCCGCCGCTGCAGGCCGCGGACCGGCTGTGGCTTTACGGCGTCAACACCGCAATCCTGGTATGCGCGGTGCTGGTGGTGGTGGGCCTGATGGATTGGCTGAGCTATAAATACAACTACTCGCATGATTGCACCACCGGCGGCATTTATTCGCTTTCCCCGCGCACCATCAGCCTGCTTAAGCAAGTGGACAAATCCCCCAACCATTATCAGATTGTCAGCCTGTATCCCGGGGCGGCCGGCGCGACTCAAACCGAATACGGGCAAGGCCGGAAAGTACGCCGGCTTATCCGTGAATACGCCCAGGCCTCCTCGCACATCCGCATGTTCAAGCCGCGATCCCGCGCCTCTCTCCTGCGGGCCTTGCGCCAACGCTTCGGCAACAGCTTTGCCCCGTACAAAAAAGCAATCGCCGATTTCCCCGCGCTTTCCCGCCGGTTGGCGGCTTTCTTCTCCGCCCAAAGCGCCTCGTTCAAAACCGTGGAAATGAATCCGCAGGCCGCCACGAATCAGACCCAGGCTCAGAATCTTGAAATTCTCGACGCCTTCATCCGCCACAGCATGGCCCGGCATCTGCGCCGGCTCAATAAATCCGTCCGCGGCGCCCTGAAAAGCACCCTGCCGGACTGGCCGGGCCTTACTACCTCCATGATTCAACACCTCCGGACGGATAAACAGAACATCGCCTTCATTACGGACAAGGCCAACTACGGCCAGTATGGCCCCGCCGTTGAAAAATGGCTCGTCGCCCACGGGCCGCTGTTCCAAAAACCGCTCGCGGAACTGACCGCGTATGTCAAACGGCTGCAAACGCTTAAACCGGTGAAATCCGCGGATGTTCTTTCCTCATTATCTGCGGACAGCATTGTCATCATGGGCCGGCACAATGTGAAAATACTGCCGCAAAGCCGCATATTTGTGCCGCAAAACAGCTCGCTCGGCGGTCGGGTGCGGTATTTGTTCAACGGCGAACAGGTGATTAACGCCGCCTTGCTTTCCATGGTGCAAAAGCACAAAACCAAGGTTGTTTTTGTCTCCATTGATCCCGGTTCATTAATTACCGGCCAGGGACCTTTCAGCAGCATCGCTCATTCCCTGCGGCGCAATAATTTCAAGGTCTATGAATGGTCGCCCGTCCCCGCAAACCCCCAGGCGCAGCAGCCGCCGAGTCCGCCTCCCGCCGTCGGCAAGGGTGTGATCTGGGTGATTGTGGACCTGCCGCCCGCCGGCCAGCAGGGAATGATGGCCGGCATGGCCTATGCCGCACTGCAGGGCGCTATCAAGCAACAACTTACCGCGGGCGGCAATGCCCTGTTTCTTGTGGGCAATATGCCGCAGCAGTTGCTGATGGCCACGCAGGGCCGGATTCCATTCAAGGGTACTTTGGCCGGTTACGGAATCCGCCTGCGGTCCGCATATATGGTGGTGCAGCGCACGCAGGTAAGCCGGCATCGCTGGCTGGGCCTGCCGAGTTTTAATATTTCCACCTATCCCCAATCCGTCATTACCGATCCCATTCAATCCCTTACCAGTCATTACCGTGGAATTCTGCCGCAGGGGGACCTGTTTTTAATGTCTCCCACCTGGGTGGGCCTGCTTAAACAGAAGCCCAAAGGCGCCCAGGCCCGCATTATTCTTCAAACGCCGGACCAGTCGGACATCTGGGCGTCATCCGCGCCCGGCCTTCCCAGCGGCAGGTTTAATGCCTCTTCGGATCTAAAAAGCCCGATTCCCATGGGCGTCATGTCACAAAAAGGCGATAGCCGCATCGTGGCCATCGGTTATCCCCTGCTGGTCCAAAACGCGATCCTGCAGGATGCCGGCATCAGGGTTGTCGGCGGCGCGGAAACGATTGTCGCCGCCTACCCCGGAAATCAACAGCTTTTTATGAACAGTATGTACTGGCTGGCGCACCAGTCGCACCTGATCGCCGTCAGCCCCCGTGCCACCGTGGCCCTGCGCATTGCGGAAATGTCCCCCACGGAAGAAACCGTGGTGCGGCTGCTGAGCTTTCTGGGGCCCGCCGCCCTGGCCATTGCCGCCGGATTTTCCGTTTATCTGGTGCGCCGGCGTATTTGAACGGCCCGGTTGCCGCCGGAACCGGTCGCTCCCGCGCCCGCATCATCAAGCATGAATAGAGGTACCCTGCTCCATGAATTTAAAGTTGACCGCACTGATTCTCCTGGTTCTCATCGGGCTGCTTTGCGTGGTGACATACGTGAGTTATCACCCCCCAAAAAAGAAAACGCCTGCCCTGAAACTTGTTTTCTCCAAGGCGCCCGCCCGCATCAAAACCCTGACGCTCACCCGCCCCAAGGCCGCCAAATCCAGCCCGCCGTTGGCCTTCCGCCGCACCGGCGGCAAGTGGCGCCTTACCTCCCCGGTTTCCGCCCTCGCACGCGACCGCGTGGACAGCCTGGTCCGCGGCGTCGCCCATTTAAAATGGCGCTACCGGGTGGCTGTTGAATCCGCCGGCGCCCATTCCCTGGCGGCCGCGGGTCTCTCCCCCGCAAAAGCCCTGTTCACCCTGCATGACAGCCGCGGCCATGTCTACCGGCTGGCGGTCGGCCGCAGAAATTCCGGCGGGCGGCGTTATGTGCGGCCGGTTGGGGTTAAATCCCGTTATATTTATGTCGTCAGCAATTCATGGTTTAAATCATTTCAGCATCCGGCCGCCCATTTTCGCAACCTGAACCTCGCTGATTTCCATATTCACAACATCGCCTCCATTTCCGTGCGCGGCATGGCCCATGGACACGCCGCGAATTTCACCATTATTCCCCGCGCCTCCGGCTGGGTGTTCACCCGGCCCTTCCCCGCACCCGTCAACACCGGCGGCATTCAGGACTGGCTCAGTGATATTCAACTTCTCGCGGCGGCGCATTTTTCCACCGCTTCGGAAAAATCAGCCGGCTTGAAGACCGGGCCGCTGCGCATCACCATCCGTTTTAAACTCGTCGCAGCCCCCGGTCCGGTGGTCAAGGCAAAACCGGTCCATCCGTCCGTAGCGCCGCCGCTGGTAATCCGCTTCGGTGATTTTTCCGACCTTACCCGGAAAAGGATTTATCTCTACAGTTCGCAAAATCCCGGCCTCGCGGTTATTCCCGTCGGCACATTTACGCCGCTGAACCGCACCCTGGCTGACCTCCGCGATAAAGCCCTGACACGCGATTCCTTAAATACCGCCGACCGCATTTCCCTGAAAACAGCTGGTGCCGCCCTGCAGCTTATCCATACAGGCGCCCAATGGCGGATCGTGCCCGCCGGAAGTAAGGCCGCGCCGCTGCCGGCACGGGCCGCCGCGGTGTCCAAATTACTCAAGGCGGTTGCCGCCCTGCGGGCAAAATCATTTATTGACGGCAAGATCAATCGCGCCGGCCTGGGCCTGGTAAACCCGGCGCACAAATTGGTGATATCGCTCGTCGGCCGCGCCCATCCGTTGATTATTCAATGGGGTGCTATCGGTAAAAAATCCGTTGTGCCCGTCGGCATTTCCACCTGGCCCAGCGTGTACAACGTACCGGCCAAGGCCTTGCGTTCTCTGCCGGGGGCCGCCGTTGCGGCCTTCCGCAGCCGCTCCATCGCGGACATCACACCCGCCCGCATTTTGAGCCTTTACCTGCCGCCCAACGGCACATTCCCCGGCGCGGTGCTCCGGCAAATCCACGGCAAGTGGTCTATCGCCCGCGGCAAAGCCGCTTTCACCCCGGTAAAAACCTCCGTGGTGCAGCCGCTGCTTGCCGCGCTGCATCCCCTTGCCGCCAAAAAATGGTACCGGCTCAAGGATTCTTCCGCGGCCATGCATTGGACGCATCTACCCTATGAACTGTACGTGACCATTCATGAGTCCCAGCCGGCCGCCCCGGCCAAAGCCAGGCCGGCCCCGGGCGCCAAAGCCGTCGCCCCAAAATGGATTCTGCAAATGATCCGTCGAACTGTCCCGTCGCCTCTGAAAACCGCCGGAAAAACCGCCCCCAAACCGCTGCAGCGCTGGTACGCCTGGTTCGGCACGCAAAATGCCGCCCCCAAAACCAGCGCCTTTGAACCGCATGCCGCCCTGATCGCCGCCATTCGCGCCCTCATGCAGCCGGCGCCGGCCGCCAAACCGATGGTGAAAGTGGTGAAATAACGCCCGCACTACGGACTGTTTCGCTCCGGCCGCCTTCCGGCAACCCTTTAACCGGCGAATACCAGCGGAGAATTAACGCCTTCCGGCCCGTTCGCCGCCTGTTGCAGCCGCATGGCCGCCTGTAAATTCCGCCCCACCCGATCCCACCGCAGGTGCGCCAGAATCGCATCCACATAAGCGCCGCGCCGCAGCCCGAAATCGTAAAAATAGGCGTGGTCGCTCAAATCCACGGCCAGAATTGGAATCGCATTGAACAGCGGAAAATGCCCGCTTTGACTGCCGGAAAGATTCCACAGCCGGCTGGTGGACAGGTCAAACACCGTCCAGGCCCAGCCGCGGCTGGATACCGCCGTCAGGCGCAAATCCTGCAGAAAGCCGTCCGCACAGTCAAACGCCTCCTCCACCGCCGCGGACAATTCCGCCGGAAATGCCGTCTTGCTTTCACCCAGCAGGTCAAAATAAAGTTCATGGTTCCGCACCGCCGCCAAGGCAAATTGCAGATCGCCCTTTAAATTGGCGATATCCGATTTGTCCAGCGCCCCGCGCACATGCTGCCGCTCGCAAATCTTTTCCGTAAGGGAATTGGCCTTGTCGATAAAACCCAGATAAAGCTGGTAATGTTCCGTCATCGCGTCGCGGCTAAGGCCGGCGGCATGGGCAAGATTGTCAAACTCACGGGGCTTAAGAAGACGACAGCTCATGGCTTCTCCTCGCGATTGCCGCCCGCGGGATCGGCGCGCATCGGCGGCGTTACATTACTCTTCAGCCGCTCCATCAGCCCGGAAATTTGATCCATCGGCCGGTATTCTACCCTTATTCGCTCCCGGCCGCCAAACCGGCTGCCGATAGCGCCGCCTGCAGCACGGAAACGCTGCCCGCGGCCGCTTCGCACAACGGCAGCCGCAGTTCGCCGCTGTCCATTCCCAGCAGCGCCATCGCGGTTTTTACCGGAATCGGATTGGTTTCCACGAACATCGCCTTCACCAGCGGAAACAGCGCCAGGTGTTCCTTGCGGGCGCGGGCCATCTCCCCGTCCAAAGCCGCGTGCACCAGGCGGCGCACTCGGTCCGGCACAATATTGGACACCACGCTGATCACGCCCTGCGCCCCCACGCTGATCATCGGCAGCGTGAGCGAATCATCCCCGGAAAGCACCGTCATCCCTGCCCCGACCGCTTCGGTCGTCAAATCCAGGTTTCCCGCCGCATCCTTCACCGCTGCGATATTCGGACACTCCGCGGCCAGCCGCACCATGGTGGCCGTGGCCATGCTCACCCCCGTGCGCCCCGGAATGTTGTAAAGCACGATCGGAATATCCACCGCCCGGGCGATTTCACGGAAATGCCGGAACAGCCCCTCCTGCGTCGGCTTGTTGTAATACGGGTTCACCAGCAACGCCGCATCCGCACCCGCCTCTTTGGCGTGCCGCGTAAGGTCAATCGCTTCATCCGTCGCGTTGGAGCCGGTGCCCGCAATCACCTTCATGCCCGTGCCGCGCGCCGCATGCACGGCCGCTTCCACCACCCGATGGTGTTCCGCATGGGAAAGCGTGGGCGATTCGCCGGTGGTGCCCACCGGTATAATCCCGTCCATTTTATGCTTGGCCTGAAAGGCGATCTGCCGTTCAAACCGGGCCTCGTCAAACAGTCCACCGTGAAACGGTGTAACCAATGCGGTAAACGCGCCGCGAAACATTGTTGTCTACTCCAGTCAAATCATCTGAATTTTACGCAGCGCCGGCCGCCGCATCAGGCGCTCGCCGCCGCTATCGCCTGCTTCATTTCCCGCACCGCCGCGGCCATACCCGTAAACACCGCCCGGCTTACGATGGAATGGCCGATGTGCAATTCGCTTAAATGCGGCAGCCCCGCAACCGCGCCCACATTCGGCAGGTTCAACCCGTGGCCCGCATTAAACTGCATGCCGAAATTCAACACCGCCTCGCCGCCTATCCGCAGCAGTTCCAGTTCCGCCGCCTCCCGGGGCGTTCCGCAGGCCGTGGCGTAAGGCCCGGTGTGCAATTCGCAAATTTCAAAACCGGCCTTTGCCGCCGCGGCAATCTGCTTCGGCTGTGCGTCAATAAACGCGCTCGTCCGTATGCCGCAGCGCCGCAGCCGCCGCACCACGCCGGCCAGCTGCCGGGCCTGTCTGGCGACATCCAGTCCCCCTTCCGTGGTAACTTCCACGCGCCGTTCCGGAACCAGCGTCACCATCGCCGGTTGCAGTTGCACCGCGATATTCACAATGTCCGCCACCGCCGCCATTTCCAGGTTCAGCGGAACCTGCACCGTTTTGGCCAGCAAAAACACATCCCGGTCCTGAATGTGCCGCCGGTCCTCCCGCAGATGCACCGTAATCAGGTCCGCACCGCCAAGCTGCGACTCCACCGCCGCCCATACCGGGTCCGGCTCCGCGGCCCGCCGCGCCTGGCGCAACGTGGCGACATGATCAATATTCACGCCCAACTTTACCATAACCTGCCTGTTTCCTGTCCGTTTGCCGCTGTCCTGCCGTTTCCATAATTCAAGCCCGTGATTATATCCAATTCCCGTGCCAATGGCAGGTTATCGTGTAAAATCGGCTCCATCGGGCCGCCGCCGGCCGCCGGCGGATTATCCGCCGGAAACGGCCTGCAGCAATGGCAGCCGGACGGCGCCCGCAGCGGAGCAACGCCCGGAATGGCCCGTCAAAAAAAATACCGCCTTTCAGACAAACCCGCCGATTCGGCCGAATCGCCCCGCGGCGCGCCGCGCTGGCTTATCGGCATCCCGCTGCTTGCCGGCGCATTTATCGCCATGGCCCTGATCAGCGGCGCCCTGTTGCCCGCCGTGCTTTCCACCCTGTTCAACCTTGCCTGGGTGCTGGTGATTGTGCTGCCCGCGCTCCTCCTGGGACTCGCCATGACCGCACCGGTGCAATCCTGTGCGGCAATCCGCGCTTCCATCTGGCCGGATGCCTACCGCCTGGTGCTTTCCACCGCCCTGGGACTCGGCGCCATTTCCCTGGGCACGCTGCTGCTCGGATCCTTGCACCTTCTGCACGGCTATTGGCCCGCGGCCCTGCTGGCGGCGGCCGCGGCCGGCGGTTATCCCGCGGCCCGCAACTTTTTTACCCGGATGGATTGCTCCCCCCTTAAAGCCCCGCTCCGTCGACAGCTTTTCTGGCTCCTGCCCGCCTGCCTGCCTGTGGCCCTGCTGCTCACGGCGGCCTGCTTTCCCGCCGGATCTTTATGGCACACGGAAGGCAACGGCTATGACGTGCTGGAATACCACTTGCAGCTGCCGCACCAGTTTTTACTGGCGAATTCCACCGCTCCCGTCCACGGAAACATCTATTCCTTCCTTCCCCTGAATATTGAAATGCTTTATCTGATTCTGGCCGCCGTGGCCAGAACGGTACTGCACAATCGCATCATTTATGTGCTGGTTTATGGCGCGCAGCTCCTGCACGCCCTGATCGTTCTCCTCGCCGGCCTCGCCGTCGCGCTTGCCCCCATCCGCATGAATTCCGCCGGGCGGATCGTCGCTCTTCTTGTCTTCCTGGCCACACCCTGGACGCTGGTTGTCGGCTCCCTGGCCTATAACGACGGCGGCGTTCTTTTATACGGCGCCCTGGCCTTCGGACTGGCATTGGCGGATCTGGACTGGCCCATGACCCTTGTGCTTGGTCTGCTCATCGGCCTGTCCGTGGATTGCAAAATGACCAGCGGCGTGCTGATCGCCGTTCCCGCCGCCGCCATGCTGCTGGCCCGGCGCAATGTCGCGAAGCTTGCCGTCGTCACCCTGGCCGCCCTGGTTCTTTATTCCCCATGGATGGCCCGCAGCATGGTTTATACCCATACCCGCACCAGCATCGGCAATCCTGTTTTCCCCATTTTTTCCGGCACGCTCGGCCGCGGACACTGGCCGGCCAACCTGGCCCATCGCTTTGACCGCGGCCATCGGCCTCCGCCGCGGGATGCCGGCATTGCGGCGCATGCCCGCGCGCTTTTATCCCAAACCGTTCTGGACCGGCAGTGGTCGCCGGGAATCGCCGCCTATGCCGCCGCCGCCGCGCCGCATCCCGGCTTTCCCAGCGCCAAAACTCCCTGGCCGCTCCGCCTCGGCCTGATCTGGCTGCTGGTAATTCCGGTGCTGGCGCTGGCCCTGTTTACCGGGCCGTCCGCCTGGCTCCTGGCCCTGTGCCTGCTGGTGCAATTGGCCGCCTGGCTGACCTGCACACAATTGCAGGCGCGGTTTTCCCTGCCGTTCATTCTGCCGCTGGCCCTGCTGTTCGGGCTTGCCGCGGAATTCCGCCCCAAATTGGGCCTCCTTGTCCGCGGCCTGCTTGTTCTTCAATGCCTCTTCTGCCTGCTGCTGCTGCGGCCGGAGGCCGGACTTTTCCTTGGGCCGCTCAATCCGCGGTATCGCCCCTTCATCGGCGGTATTTTCAGCCTGCCCGCGGACTGGATCGTGGACCTTAACGGCATGCAGTTTCCGCACCATGCCCGCTGGTACCTGGAGGGAGATTCGGCCGCCCTTTATATGCGCGGCCGCTACATGTACAACACCGTCTTTAACCGCAATCGCCTGGCGCGTGCCCTGGCCAAAAGCGGTCCGCGCGGCGCGGTGCAGTGGCTGCAGCGGCACCATATTGATTATGTCATTCTGGATTGGCCGGAAGTGTACCGATTGCGCAAAACCTACGGATTTAATCCGGATATTTCACCGGTGAATATCGGCCGCATGGTGCGGGCCGGCCTGCAGCCCGTGCCGGTTGAAACGCTCAACGGAATTCAAATTTTCCACGTGCCGTAGCCGTGCGGTATTGTGATACTGTGGCACACCCATTCCTGTCTGTGGTTGCTCCGGTGCCGGCGCTTTTAGCCTTGTACTGG
>JAKBBN010000125.1 GCA_021808485.1 Planctomycetota bacterium
AGGCCGATCCATTCATTCTGCACAAATACCGGCTGGCGATGCAAAAGCCTTCCCAGCGCCCCGGCTATGTCAACCTCAAAGCCTATGACCTTGCTGGGATGTCGCGGGTCCTGAAAGACATACGGGGCGCCACCCTCTGAATCGGCGCCCCACGTGAGTGCCGGCAACCGCGCCGCGGCATTCACCCTCATCGGCGCCATGCACCCCAGGCAAATCACCAAAAATAGTGCGGCACGCCTGAATCTAAACTGCCGCACGCCCCGGCCGCCCCTGCGCCGACATCTAAAATCATAAAATCGCGTCATTTCATCACCGGCAAATCCAGCTGTATCGCCTCTGCAATCGTCACATGCGCCTCAAACCGACGCCTTTAACCTCAATCCATGTTCGCCAAAAAATTTGTCACACGCGGGTCCGGGTGTCCCTGAAAAAACTCTTCGGCAGTGCAATGCGTCGCCATGCGGCCGGAATCCAGCATCAGCACCCGGTCGGCTACCTGCCGGGCAAAACGCATTTCATGGGTCACGACGATTTGCGTCATGCCCTCGTCATGCAGTTGCCGCATGATATTCAATACTTCGCGCACCAGGGTCGGGTCCAGGGCGGAAGTTGGTTCATCGTACAACAAAAGCGCCGGCTTCATGGCCAAAGCACGGGCGATTGCCGCACGCTGCTGCTGCCCGCCGCTGAGTTGGCCCGGATAAAAATTCAGCCGGTCGCTCAAACCGACTTTTTGCAGAAAATGCGCCGCCGCATCACGTGCCGCCTCATGCGAAAGCCCGGCGACAATGCGCGGCGCCAGCATGGCATTCTGCAATACCGTCAGATGGCCGAACAAATTAAAGCTTTGAAACACCATCCCCACCTGCTGCCGCATCCGGTGCATTACCGCGGAATATTCCCGGGGCGAAACCGGACTTCGCGCGTTCAGCTGTATATTTCCTATGGTCAATGCGCCGGAATCAATTCTCTCCAGACCGTTAAGACAGCGCAACAGCGTCGATTTCCCACACCCGGACGGCCCGGCCAAAACCAGCAGTTCCCCGGATTCCACATTCAGGGTGATATCAAATATGCCGGCATCATGGTTGAAGCGGCGCACAAGATTCTGACAGTTTACCAGGGTCATGCACAGCGGCCCCGGATAGCGGTACGCCGTTGCCGGACCGAATCAGCCATTGCTTTTTTACCCATTTTGTCCTCGCATGAGATCGCGGAACATTGCGACACTTCCGGATGATTTTATCGGCGTGCGGTGATTATTTACAGTTGCCGCCGCGGTGTTTGCGGCACAGGCATTCTTGACTGTAGTCAAATTGTCGAAGCACAGGCGGGAATGCCTGCGTCAGACTGTGTTTGACCTTCGCCACATATTATTTACCACGATCATTCAAAGGCCTGATTTCCACATGCGATTGCCCCGCTGCCCCCGCGGCAGGGCTCGCCCATGAATTGCAAGCCGCCCCGCTCCATGCGATGATTCCGGTATGGTTACCCGTAAACCATGGACACACGAACAACTACTGGTGGCCTTTCGGCTTTATTGCAGTACGCCCTTCGGCAAATTGCATCGCGGCAACCCGGACATTATTCAATTGGCCCGACTGATGGGCCGCACCCCCTCAGCCGTGGGGATGAAAGCTTGCAACTTTGCCAGCCTTGATCCAACCCAGCACGCCCGGAAAATTAAAGGTCTGGGAAATGTCAGTCGTGATGACCGTTTGCTTTGGGAGGCGTTCCAGGACAATGCCGAGACAATCGCGGCGGAGGCCCAGGAGGCCTACGTCCGGCTAACCGGGAAGGAACTCGCACCAACTAAGCCGGAAATTGCGGATGAAGGCGAACTCACCCTACCCGCGGGCCCAACCGAAACGAAACGCCTCGTGCGTACCCGGCGCGTACAGGGCTTTTTTCGCGAGGCCGTGCTGGTCAGCTATGAATGTCGTTGTGCGCTCTCCGGAATCGCCATTCCCGATTTACTCAATGCCAGCCACATTATTCCCTGGCAGAAGGATGTTAAACGCCGCGCCGACCCGTGCAATGGAATCGCCCTGAATACCCTGTATGACCGCGCGTTTGATCGCGGCCTGATCACCTTTGATGAATCCTTCCGGCTGGTATTGTCCAACCGCCTGAAAACCCAAAAGATAGACCACAAAAACCGGCCGCTATTCGAACAATCATTCCACCAAATGGAAGGGACCGCATTACGGCTCCCCAAACGCTTCGAGCCGGATCCCAAAGCGTTGGCCTATCACCGGGAAAACATATTTCACTGACAACTCTGGTTGAAGGAAGAACAATGCATGCGCCGGCCGGAGTTGATTTTTATTACCCAACGCGGCATCGCTTACGGCGCGGCGTGCTGATCCGCTGTTTTTTTTGCCAACACCACACCACAAACCAGACTGACTTTTTTTATTTTTTTGCCCATTTTTCATTGACTTGATCAGCCAAATGTATTAAAAGAAATTTAAGGACAATCATGCGGCGAAGAATTCGTCGTTACCGGTCATGACGCAAATCATGATCGGTGCGCAGGCGGTGTGGCGAACAGCACCGACTCTCCGATTGTCTTTGAAGCAGAATAAAAGCAGGGCTCCACGCGGAGTTCATGTGAACGTGATCGCGGTTTGCCATCGGCCGGCCGTGTGATCATGTCCGTTTTTATTTTGACTGAAATTGTGTATCGGCACAGGCGGACACGGCATGATGGAACTCAAAACACCGGCACGACACGACCCCACAGCGGCCGCAACCGCTCTGCCCGTCGCCATCCGGCGGCCGGTGCTTGCCGACGCCGGCACCCTTGAATCACTTGCGCGGGAATCGGAAATCCTTGATGTTAATTCCAGATATTTATATTTGTTGTTGTGCCGGGATTTTTCCGGCACCTGCCGCGTCGCACAATGCGCGGGGAAAGTCGTCGGCTTTGTCTCGGCATATTTTCCGCCGGCGCAGCCGCACGTGCTGTTTGTCTGGCAGATCGCCGTGGCCAAAGAATATCGCGGGAAAGCGGTGGCCCTGCGAATGCTGATGGATTTGCTTTCGGGCCTGCCGGACAATCAATCCTTCACCATTGAAGCCACCATCACACCGTCCAACGGCGCCTCGCAGGCGTTGTTTCAGCGCCTGGCCGCCGAATTCGCCTGTCCGTTGCGCGTGGATCAGGGGTTTCCGGAGGCGCTCTTCGCGCCGGCGGCGCATGAATCGGAGCGGATGTTTTATATCGGACCGGTCGTTCTCGGATCCCACCGCGGATCAATGAAGGAGCACACATCGTCATGACTACCATATTTGACACATACGAATCGGCCGTGCGCAGCTACTGCCGCGCTTTCCCGGCGGTTTTTCACCGTGCATCGGGGGCGGAGCTTTTTGATCAATCCGGCCGGCGCTATATCGACCTGTTCGCCGGCGCCGGAACGTTGAATTACGGCCACAACAATCCGCTGATCAAACGCCGGCTTATCGATTATCTGCGCGATGACGGCATTATCCACGGCCTGGACCTGTACACCACCGCCAAGCGGGAATTCCTTGAAACCTTTGAAAGCGTTATTCTGCGGCCCCGGCAACTGCACTACAAAATTCAATTTCCCGGTCCCACCGGCACCAACGCGGTTGAAGCCGCCATGAAACTGGCGCGGAAATTCACCGGTCGCAACGGTGTGGTGGCCTTTACCAACGGCTACCACGGCATGACCGCCGGGGCGCTGGCCGCAACCGGCAACAGCTACCACCGCCGGATCAGCGCCGGTTTGCTTAACGGCGTAAACTTTGCCCCCTATGACGGTTATTTCGGCGCCGAAGTGGACACCGTGTCCTACCTTCGCAAACTCATTGAGGACGCCAGCAGCGGGCTGGACAAACCCGCCGCGGTCCTGCTGGAAACCGTGCAGGGTGAGGGCGGGGTCAATGTGGCGTCGTTCCAATGGCTGCGCGAGGTGGAATCGCTTTGCCGCGAACATGGCATTTTGCTGATTGTGGACGATATTCAGGCGGGCTGCGGCCGGACGGGCACGTTTTTCAGCTTCAAACCAGCCGGCATCACGCCGGATATTGTGACACTCTCCAAATCCATCGGCGCCTACGGCCTGCCCATGTCACTGGTGCTGATGAAGCCGGAACTCGACTGCTGGGAACCCGGCGAGCATAACGGGACATTCCGCGGCAACAATCTCGCGTTTGTCGCCGCCACCGAAGCCATTCGCATCTACTGGAGCAACAATACATTGAGCCTGGCGATTCAGCACAAAGCGCATGTGCTGCGCCGGCGGTTGCGTGAACTTTGCGATGAATTCCCGGACGGGGTGCTTTCCGTGCGCGGCCGCGGCTTGTTTGTCGGCATGGCGTGTGAAACCTGCCCGCAGGCCGCCCGGCTCATTTCCGCCGAGGCCTTCCGGAACGGCGTGATCCTGGAAACCTGCGGCGCCCGCGACCAGGTCGTAAAATTCCTTCCACCGCTGATTATCGAAGAAAATATGCTGGAAGAAGCGCTGGATATTGTCGTCCAGTGCACACGGACTGTCATGCACCGGCTTGTGAAAATTCCTTCCGCGGATACCCCAACACCATTTGACCAGGAGATTCAATTATGATCGTACGCACGCTTGAAAGCATCCTTGGCACCGACCGCGACACTCAGGCGGCAACATGGAGCAGCCGCCGATTGCTGCTTAAGTCCGACAACACCGGGTTTTCATTGCATGACACCGTCATTCACCCCGGCACGGAAACGCTGATCTGGTATCGGCACCACGTTGAAGCCGTCTACTGCATTGAAGGTGAGGGCGAGGTGGAGGTTACACAAACCGGCAAGATTTATCCGATTCGCCCCGGCACGCTTTACACGCTTGACGGCCACGAACGCCACCTGCTGCGGGCCAAAACACAACTCCGGATGATCTGCGTGTTCAATCCGCCGCTGACCGGCCGTGAAGTTCATGACGCCGAAGGGGTGTATCCGCTGGAAACCGCGGAAGCAATCTGAGGGCGCATGCCGATTGCCGTTCATCGCGCACCAACCTAAAGGAGTATCCCCATGCAGGTACTTGAGGATTTATACCCGTCGCGCGTGTATGACGAGCCGCGCATCACCCGCCGGCGGGATCCTGTCGTCTGGGCTGAAAACCGGCGGACCGCTACCGGCCCGTTGACGGATGAACAGCTCGACGAGTTTGTTGATCGCGGATTTCTGTTTATTCCGGAATTGTTCACAACACCGGAAGTCAACGCCCTGCTGGATCAGGTCAACGAACTCGGCAAATCGCCGGAAGTGCGGTATAGCCCGGAATGCATCTATGAACCTTCCAGCGGGTCGGTGCGGTCGCTGTTTAACATTCACCGCATCAATGATCTTTTCACCCGCCTGACGGCCGACCAGCGCATCGCCGCGGCCGCCATGCAGATACTCGGAACGGATGTGTACATTCACCAGTCGCGGGTGAACCTCAAGCCCGGATTCCGCGGCGAACAATTTTACTGGCATTCGGATTTTGAAACCTGGCATGTGGAAGACGGCATGCCCCGCCAGCGCGCGGTGAGTTGCTCGATTCTGCTTACGGATAACAATGCCTTCAACGGGCCGCTGATGGTTATTCCCGGCTCACACACCAAATTCGTCAGTTGCGTGGGCAAAACGCCCGACAATCATTACAGACAATCGCTGCGCAAGCAGGAATATGGCGTTCCGGATACCGACAGCCTGACGCAGCTGGTAAAGGACGGCGGAATCACGGCGCCGACGGGCAAGGCCGGCTCGGTGCTGCTGTTTGACTGCAACATCATGCACGGCTCAAGCGGCAACATAAGCCCATGGCCGCGCAGCAACATGTTCTGCGTGTACAACAGTGTGGCCAATCAGTTGCAGGAACCGTTCGGCGGTTCCGCGCCGCGGCCCGAGTTTATTGCGGCCCGGCAGATGACACCGATCGTGCCGACAGGAAACTTTCTCAATTCCCGAGGGCCGGCGGGCTTCAGCGGGAGCGGCATGCCATGACGCGGCATCAAAAACTCAACAGCCTGATTGCCGGCATCGCCCTGGTGATGTTGATTGCACTGGCCGTCGTGCTGGATCATGGAAGCGCCGGCAA
>JAKBBN010000126.1 GCA_021808485.1 Planctomycetota bacterium
CTTGGACTCAGGCGGTGCCGCCGTCGCTAGGAATTGGGCTGCCGGCGATGCGATAAGCTTGGGCCGCCAAGGGGTGTCACGGCTGCGGGACGCCGTACGAATCGCCCGTGCCTCCCGGCCAAATGATTGCGGAGTGTTTTGATGCGGTTTGCCAATCTTAGGTCGGGATTACTCATTTCGGCGATATCGGGCGCATTGGTCGCCGGGAGGTAGCGGCGGTGCTCTCATCGCTTGATCAGCTCACACGCCCATCGCAATCGCCTGGCACGACTCCAATTTGGATGTATGTGCTGGTCCTGGCGGCCATGCCGTCAGGCACCTTGCCCACGTTGGCCTGCCTTGCAGCTGCTTGCTGGGCATTGCTTCGTGGGCCAAGCCGTGCCCCTTTCCTAATTGCCGGATTGGCCATTTTAGACTGCCTGTCGGCAGCCGTGAGCCTCTGCGGTAGAGCCATGGCTAGTTTTATGACTTGCGGCGGATATTTCGCGCTCGGCGCTGCATATTCCTACGGCGCGATCGCGACGGTCGCGCTTTTTATCTCAATCTGCCTCACGATCATTCTTATTCTGTGTTGCGCAATCCGGGCCAGGCGATTTGTTCCGGCCGCTGCGGAAGGGCCAGGCATCGCAAAACAATCCCAGTGGCCCAGCCGGCTTTTGCGGTCCGCCGCGATTTGTTTTCTTTTTTATGTGATCGTTAGTGCTCTGTTGTCAGCTTACAGCAACTGGGCCGGGCATCACGCGCCCACGGAGTTTCAAACTGCCCAATCCTGTCCCAGTTCCGCGGCGACAATCGGCCTGACGAGCGGTCTGCTGCTTATTGTCGAGGGAATTTGGCCTTCGCCCATTGTCATCGCTGGATCAGGCGCACGGGCTGGAAAATGGAGACTCGCCCTGATCGTATGCGGCGGCGCCACATTTGCCGCAATGGGGGATTCCTGCTTTGTCTCCAGCGGCGCGATGCGTAACGGGTATCTTAAAGGTTGGGTGTGGTGCGAGGCGGGAGCGATTTTTGCCGCCGCTTATTTCGCCGCGGCGGTAATTCTTGCCATGAAAACAAGGTCAATCATCAATCACTGGCGTGCCCAACCGTCGTGATTGGATTTAGGCCTGCGCGGCCGATGCGCCGGCGCAAATTGGCCGGGAGTAGTTGCGGCCGATTTATCGACATTTTCATTCTCTATGTGGGCTTTGTGGAGCTAATGTCAAATGTTGTGGACGGGCGGAAATCCGGAGACGGCCGTTTACGGTTTGCAAATTCCACCATAACACAGATAGAATTTCATGCATTCAACCGTCTGCGGAGCGATTATCTTGGTTGCACTGGATGAACAATTTCACCACACCGGCACAAGGCCGCAACGCGGTCGCCACCGCGGCGGTCAGTCCGCGAGGTCTGTGCAACCCGTGGATTGTTGTACCGCAGACATCCTGCCTGGCCGGTTCCGCCGTGATCAATGCGGCGCGGTTGTCGAGGCGTATGACACGGATGCCTACGGAAATTCATTGATCTTTACCGGCCCGGGTGCGGAATGATGAATATAGCGATTTCAGGATTTAGGGAATTCTTCCGGCGGAATCGACAACGGCATTTTTGGCCTTGCGCGGCTCAGCGTCCCCATCAAGAATTGTCATTCGAGGGTTTCATTAAAATGGCCGAGCCTGTGGAAGTTTGGGTCGTAAATTTGCAATGGCAAAAGCAATTTCTGGTGTTAAGCTGCATTCTCGGCTGTTTGGTTTTCCAATCCGGCTCGCGTGCATTTGGTCGGCCGGCATCGCTTCCGCCGATTTCCCTTACGGCCGGATTGAAATTGGCGGTCCGTCTGGCAGGTCTTAAGGCGATTGCCCCCCATAATCCACGGATGGTGCCGGTTCTTGGTCCGGGAATTTTCTGGAACAAGGTCGCTGGTATCGTGGTGGCCACATCCAATCGTGGGCTGGTAATATGGAAACAAACCGACGGCTCGTTCACGGGCCCGTCACTAATTTCCAACCATTTGCCGCCGAATTTGGCGTCGCCGCTGGGATTTATTCACCAGAAACGGTCCATTGGCGCAGCCTATTTCGTGCCAGCTGCGCGTGGAGTCAAAGCGGCTTTGGTAGTGGACCAATATTCAGGAAATGTTCCGCGATTGACGGGACACTATCGAATAGCATTGCCCAACGTGCCCAAAGCCGGTGTAGAGATGGTCAGCCCGCCTGACACAAACTGGTTCGCGACACTTCCGTGGATCGCTTCGCCGAACGATCATATTCGACTCTGGAGCGCGGATAATGGGTCCCCGTTGCCGACAGTGATGCCGCCGATTTGGCAGGCTCACAGTTCGATGTTTTGGGGGCGAAATGGCACCGAATTGGCATGGGTATCCCGCGGGCATTATATTCGGATGGCCCGGGTGGATGCCCATAAGGATGCTGTTCCGAAAATCAGGCGCGTCCGGGTTGTAGCCGGGCCGATTGAAAGGGGGGCGATATCGCCCGACGGCAGGAATTTATTGCTGCTTACCGGCACAAAGAGCGCCCTGTATGCTCTGGGATCGGTCACTGCCGTCATGGTAGCGCACTCAAGACGCGAAGCGATATATCGCTATCCGAATCCTGCCGCGGTCACCGCATCGCCCGTATTTTCCCCAAATGGACGCTTGGCGGCATTTGGCCTCTTCGCTCCGTATTCATCCAGCAATCTGGCGCGGACGCTGGTATTTATCACAAGTGTTCCGGGCTTTCATATCCTGGGACGTATTGCGATACCCGGAATTGAGCCTGATTCGTTGCGATTTTCCCCTGGGGGGAACAGGCTCGCCGTCACGGCGTCCAATGCAATCTTCATTTTCCATGTTCCTCTTCGTATGGGAAAGAGAATTAAACCGCTTTGGCGGGAAATGTATAGGGTCCAACGGATCGCGTTGCCCTCGTCCCCGATCAGGAGAGCACACCGGTGAAATACTGCGGCATGACGAACTGTTGGCCCGCTGTAATTCGTAAAAATTGGGAGGGGGCGGGTGGACGCAAAGATCATTGAGCAGTGCAGGATAGACAAGCGGATTCCGGCGGCCTTGGCGAACCTTATGGTGGCGCGGTTACCGGTGCCGATGCAATTCAAAGCAAGCCTTCACGATCTGGGAAAAAAATAATTCCCTGGTTCTGCACTGGAGATACGATCATGGTCGCAAATAATGCGGTCAGCCGTTTTTGGCGGAGCCTGAACGTGCGGTTGTTGCTTGTTGTGATCGCGGCGCTGGCAATCGCAATTTTGGTTACGCTCTGGACGGCTCGACTTGACCGCGTTTCACGGCTGGACAGGTCCGTGGCACGGCTTACAACGAGAGTATCAGGCGAGGAAATGTTCGGCGGAAGGTACCTCCTGCAGGCGGAAAAGGCAGCGGTAATTGGTGGCCGGCCGGAGGCAGCGGACGGCTTCGCGGGCGGTGCCGTGCGTTGCGACACAGCGATCCGGTTCAAGGCAAAATTGCAGGCTTTGAAATGCGTACAAGCGGCGTGAATAAAGGCGGCGGGACTGGAGCGGTGTGGCCGGCGCGTTGTTTTGCAATTTTGGCGGCGATGTCCGCACTGTTTGTTTACTGCTTTGCCACTTCCAGCGCCCGCCATTATTACCTTGGGCTGAAGGCGGCGTGGGGCCTGCCGATGAATTATTCGACCATGATGGTTTCAGCCTGCGCAGCTGGAGCGGGATTTTGCATAGGCGCTTTAGCCGCAACTTGGAAATGGTATACAGCCTGCCCCGCTGACGGGCGACATCCATGGTGGATTCCGGAGATCGTGATTGTTTTTGCGGCCGTTGTCCTTGCTGTGATCGTATGCCTCCCACCGCTTCTGGGGTTGTTTGTTTGGTTCCGTTGACTCCCGGCGAATGAAATGGCAAGGTGATGCAAAAAAGGGTCGGACAGCTTTACCGCGGCGATGAGTGAAGCGGCGACGATCCAGGCAGCGGTTTTGCCAAAAGAATGATAAGGAATTTTCACTGATAGAGTGCCGACGGCATCGGCCGGCGGCGCTTTCCTAAGGATGGCCGGCCCGGGGCTGCACAGGGGTTGCCGGCTACTTTGGGCGGTAAACGACGGCCCAAGGCTTCCGGCGGAAATATTATGGCTTGATAGAAGGGATTGTGAATATCGGCCTGTCGATTTTTAAAAATATCCGTGGATCAAGACAATGCTTTTATCACATACGCCGGGCACTGATTCCCCATTTGCCGCGGCGCGGAGCGGGTAGTATAGTGCATAACGTCAACAATCCAATGAGGCTGCGTGATGACTGCAATCGGGGAAAACCAGGAGGCCGAATGTGTCGGCAATCCGTATCATTCGCCGGTGCTCAGTCGCCTTACAGTGTGTGTGGCTTGTATTATGACTGCTCCGGCAGCGTTCAAGACGGCCGTCAGGAGAGCCATTATTGACTACAATGCCGCGACGGGTAATTTAACGGCTGAAATCAGGCGATTGGAAAAATGCGGAACGCATTGCACGCCGGCAGGCGCCGCATAATTCAGGCCGAAGGCCGGCGCATGGAAATTATGTGTCATTGTTCGCTTAATCACAGGCCAGGTTAACGGAGATGGATTATGCCACGCTTGGAGCCGCGCAAAAAGATTTTTCGGACCATTATGACGCTGGGTGTTATTTATTTGATTAGCGCCGGTCTGTTGTGCTTCCTGATGGCGACAAATGGGGGTAACCGCGGAGGTGGACTGGACGGATTCTTCGCCGGCGTTGCGCGGGGAGGGTGGCGGGACGGGCGATTGACATTTTATGCCCAGGCGGCATTCTGCCTGACGGATGCTTTCGCGGCGGCCGCGGCCATTTTGTGGCTCGTACAATTGACTGTGGCCAGGATTGATGCCATACGCCGGATTTCACGCCAACCCGGTGAACGCAAGATCCCAAAATTACCCCGCATGTTGCCGGGAATTCTGGCAATCTATATTGCGGCGGTCGTTTTCCTGGGGGTGATCGTTACGCTGAGCGGGCGGGTTACGGGCGGATCAATCCAGGGCATTTCGGCCGCTTTTTTGCGGGGTTTGTGGCATCAGAGCTCTCCGGGCAGCCTGTCCGGGCTTCTGTTTATTTTCAGCGTGGTCATGGTGCCGCTTGGTGTGGCAGGCGGTATAAGCCGCATGCGCAGCACCCGGCCGCAATATTTTTCCGGTGCAAAGGCGGCTGATTCCGCGAAGATGGCGCAGCGCCAACCAGATTCTCCCGGGGTGCCGGTTCCGGCAGACAGCGGCGATAATGATGGTGCGCGCGATTCCGGGGAGCCGGATAATGCCGCAGCGGAGGAACTGCCGGCATCCGACCGCTTTTTTCAATGGGCGCTGCTGCTGGTTGCGGCAATTCTGGCCGCGACGGCATTGGCATCGTTGGATGGGTTCTCCGCGCCGCGATCCGCGTTTGCCGTAACCTCGGCGGTGCTGGTGGCGGCGATCTGCGCCATCGGCTGGATATGCGATTTTCACGGTGCAATGAAAAGCGGACGGTTGTCGGGAAAGCGGTTATTAAGCGGTAATCCAATTTGGCTCAAGCTTCTGTGGGCACTCGCACTGCTGCTGGCAATCTGGATGGCGGGGCGACTGGTGTACATGACAGTTTACCATCCTGTACTTATTCGATGGGGAAATGAATTTGGGACGCTTGCCGCTATTTACGCGTGGCTGTTCTGCTGCATGGCCGCCGCCATCAACTCGCGCCGGCAGCCGCTGCGGTAGAACAAACCCTCCGCGCAACACAGATTCAGGGTAATTTGCGATCGGACGGAACGGCCCGGGGTTCGAGCTTCGCATCCGACAACTCCTCCGGTGAAGTGCCCCGGCCATTCAAACGGTAGCGGGCGGCAACCGTGGGCTGA
>JAKBBN010000127.1 GCA_021808485.1 Planctomycetota bacterium
CAAGGCACTAGGCCACGAAGCCGTCGCCGCGGGCGGGCTGGTGACAAAAAAAAGATCTTAGGCTTACCGGGCGCACAGTTGGCTTCCAGGCGACATCACCGGAGGGATATGGGGCTTATTACGTGCCCCGTGACACGGTGCGGGCAGGGGTCAAGTTTACTGTGATCGCTCCTGACTCTTGGACAAAAACCGGCCAGGGCGAGTCATATTCATCGTTTAAGTTCACACAAAAGGATTCGCTTTCCAAACTTCTCCACCTGCATCAGAACCGCACCACAGTTGGTTTTAATGCCTGGATGGTTGTCGGGGAACTCGTTGAAAAGTCAGTCTTTAAGGTGGAAAAGACAACGCACACGGCAGGAAAGGGGCCAAACTCGCCCGGCGGGCCGGAAGATGTTTATGATTTTGTTGGTACGTGGAAGCACGAGGCGTTTTTTGAAAATCGGGACATATATTCCGGGTCTGGTGAATTATTTCATGCATTCATCGTTGTTGAAAACGACGGTGGTCTCGCATTTTGATATTCGGCTTAAGTCCCAGGCAGCGCCTGTTTTGGGTACCCGTTGTAAGAGCATAAGGATATCTGCGAAGGCGATAAAATGAGCGATAAAATAAAATTTGGCCTAAAACTGGCGTTAGCGCTGCTTGTGGTGCTTCTTCTTATCTGGCGACCACGGATCAACCGGCGGCGCAACATACAGCCGATCGTTTATGCGGATGTGCAACTGCCGCGGAGTATCGCGCGGCTTCAACGCGGAATTTATCTCCAAATTCATACTGGAACGGGTGGGTATTATCCGGCCCCCAAAGGTCGCCTCCAGCGATGGGGCGATTCGCAGAAAATGGGCCCCGTGTACATAGAAGGAGTTGGATTAAGGGATCAGGCATTTCGCGAGTTAAACGTGGGGTACCGAAATTCACATATGGGCCGCTGGTTCAGTGCGATGTCGATTGAACTGTTTTCCGCGGGCGAGGGCCAATTGCTGCTGTTCTGGGGCTCCCGTGCCTGTGGTCTGAAAGTTCCGCGCGGTGCGCAATATGTTGTAACGCAGGTGCCGACGCACCTTATTCACCTGCGGGAGTTTTTGATCCGGCCTATGGGACCGCAACACCCTCGCGGGCATTCATGAGTAACAGCAATCCGGCAAGGGAAGTTGCCATGCCGGCGTTGAAAGCACCAATAAGGCCGAGCGTTCATTGCGCCGATTGGCCCGAAATGCGGGTTATATGTGCCGACCCTAATTAATCTTTGAATGACCCCAGCTACTGTCTAATGTCGCGGACGGCCATATATCCGGCGGCCGGTGGTTTGTACGCTCTACCATGACACGGATAAAATCCTATTAACGCAACAGCCTGCGGAGCAATTATCCTGGTCGCACTGAGCGAACAATTTCACCGCCAAGGCACAAGGCCGCAATGCGGTCGCCATGGCGCACTCGGGCGCTATAGCAAACCCCCTGCGGCCTCTGAGTCCTCTGTGAACTCTGTAGCCGGCAATTATCCCAACGGCACAACAGAATTATATTTGGCAGTATTGGCAGACCATGGTAGAAAAAGAAGCAATTTATTCGACGGCAGCGGTCTGGCGGCTGCGCCGACGGTCGGAGAAGCAAGTTCAGCAACAAGCGATGATGGGTGGTTGTGGGTACCTCCGATAAAGGGTTAAAATGCCTGCGCCTCAGCCATGTGAAGATCCGCATGGTCCCCGGTCGGTATCCTACCGGCGGATATTACGCCCAACGGCCGCCGCCCCGGCATTGCTTTCGGGCAACGCGGGGAAGGTTGTCAGGCCGCGAGTGTTTGCCCATGGCCCGATCGGCGCGAATCTGTTTGTTGCAGTCACAGACCAGGTTGCGGAGTCGTTTTGAGAGGATGTGTCATGGCAGATAATAAAAGCACCATGCCCGCCGGTCCGCGATTGCCGGCAAGTCCTTACGGAAAATGGCAGTTGGAGTGCGGCATTCTGGCGTTTACGCTTTACGTTGCGACTTGGCTGAACTGGATCGCGTGGTGGTACGTGACGGGCCATACGAGGATGGATTTTTTAAGCGTTTGGCCGGTCTATCTTGTTCGCTGGGCGGTTAACGTCGGCGCGGTGGCAACGACATGGTGTATTCTGAGCCTCTTGTACATACGGCGGCTTGATATCAAATGGACGCTGGCATTCGGGTTGTCCGTGCTTTCCTGGTGGGGTTCGATGGTAATGATGGCCACCGACCATTTCATTCAGAAATAGAAGCTCAGACCGAATCGCAGGCGGGAGATCCGATCGTTCCGCCGGAACGGCTGGCCTTGCCTCATTTAGGTCAGTTATCGCAGGATGTAAAATGCGGATTCAGCGATTGCAATGAACGGTAAATCCCGACGCTTGGTTGAAGAGCTACGGTCAAATGTTGTGGATCGGGCAAAACAGGCGGCCTGTGTTTGTTTTGACCCCATCTTTTAATTTGATTCCTGCCGATACATCTGGAATCAGTCTAAACGTTCATAGGCCTGGGGAAAGAAGTGAAGGCGTCGGTTTTCCCGCGAAATGGCGGTAGACGGTTTGATACATGAATTCAAAGACGCTGCGCTGCTGCTGGCTGCAGCGCCGCGATGGCGGCCTCTGGCTGGGCAAGTGGACGGCCTAACTCAGCAAGGCAGACTTTCAAAGCCGCATTTTGCAAATCCAACTTGGCGATGCCCTGCGGACAGGCCTGTTCGGTGTGTAAACTCACGTCGCCGCCATATCGCTGTCGCTTCGTCTGGTTCCTTGATCTGAAGCATTGTTTCAGACGGATTGTGTGCCACGCATTTTATTGCGAATTTTCACTAGAAAAATACATTTGCTTGTCTTGCGTAGCGGGGGTATTGTTTATTCATTGCCAGGGCCGTTGTGATGTCGGCAGACCTCAAGCCCGTGAACGGTTATATTGCGATAAATGCGTTGACACCTGGATTCCCGGAACCGCCGTCGGCAAAGGTATGGCCAAGGGTATAAAATAAACCTGCCGCCATGCTGGTTTCGCGAATAGATCGATTCTTTCCTGCACGGAGCGACGCTGATGCTTTATAGACTTGTCGGGATATCACTGGTAGCTGTGCTGTCCGGCTGCACCGCCGGCCGGTCGCAGCCAACGCCTCAAAACAAAAGTGCCTTCGTCCGGATTAGTTTCCTCTCAACTCCCACCGTCTACGGGGGCTTGGTCGGCGCCGTTCCGTCCACAGTCGCCGGCTTCTTTACCGGGGAAAAGCCGTCTGTAAGAGTGTTCCTTCGGACAAGCAGCGGGGCGTTTCTGTTGTCGAAACCTTCGGCGGATGTTGGCACGCTGCGCCGAATTGCCGACCGAAAGGCGTTGATCTCTTTCGATCCGATCGGAGTCGCAATCTTCCGGCCTGTACCGGCGCCGGAACGTCGATTGCGCATGGCCTGGCTTTGGCGCCGGCGGAACTGGATCGTCCTGACCGGCAACGGCCATTGTGCCGTGAGTGCCGATGGTAAATATGCCGCGTGCATAGTGTCGCATGTAGTTGCATCGGCAATGCCTCAGCGGTTGCTCGTCCTGAAGTTGCCGGACGGCCGGGCGGGTACGATGGAAAGTGTATTAAGGCCGGAGAAGATGAATCTACCCCTGAACGTAACAGGGGTGGCGTTCCGGGGGCGCCGGCTGCTCCTGACCGTCGGTCTCCGGCGGACACACCTTTGGGAGATGAAGGTGTCCGGCGGCGCCGGTCGGCCCAAGCTCAGTGTCATGAAGAAGATCGCGGCTTCGGGGAGGCTTGTAGGGGTTTTGCAGGGAAGGCCGGTATTTGAGTCGCTCCGCGATCGGTCCCTGATCATTGGCGAAACACATTTGGCGTTCCATGGTGCGGCGTTCAGCGACGTAATTTGCGGTAGCCGCGGAATTCTCGCGATCACAGACTCTGGGACGTTCGTGCTCTGGCGGAAAGGGAGGGGGCATCGGATGTTTAACATTGTGCCTTCACGGATACTTGGCGCTGGCGCGTTCCGCGATTTCTTTTGGGTAGCCGAGAGGGACGGAACGGCACGGCTGATCAGCGCAAAAAATATGTCGCTGACCAGTGTGCGGTTGGCAATGCCCGCGGCCGCCGACCTGACCGCCAAACCGATCAATGCGCGGTAAAATCGGTATTCTGTGCTACGAACTTGATTCAATTGGTGAGCCTGTCCCGACCCGGTGGAATGCTGGTCTGAGGTCCTTTCTTTATTTGCCGATATGACGGGTAGTTTGCGCCCGCCGACGGGACCTGCCACTCCAATTAGAGGTGGCAAAAAAGTCTTCTTTTCTGAGCATTGATTATCGCTCATTGATGATTGACTCTCGTTCCTCCGCGTCCCCCGCGGTGAATTATCCCTCGCGGCCAGGCCGGCCATCCCCCGCAATCAACCCGGCGTCCTGGTAAGCGCCTCCGATAACCTTATATTGCCAACCGGTAAAGGTGCACTTATCCGTGGGCATTCCCGGCATGTCATCCTCCTTGTTATGAATTTCCCCGGACCGCTGCGCGACGGCGGCAGAATTGTTTTTCCAATCATCATCTTGGAACGTCCACCATTGTGCTCCGTCGTATGAATAGGCCCATGTTCCTGTCGCTGTGGTGAAATCACATTGATAGGTATGGGATGGCCTGCGGGTGCCGAGCGAGGCGCTGCCGTTGACTTGGGGCGACGTGAACTGGGAAAAGCATACACTGCACGTTAAATCGCCGAAGACTGAACACCATGCCGGGCAGGCGAGCCGGACCGTGCCGCTGTTTCCAGAACTGCACAAGGTTCTGCTGGCCGCGTTTGAAGCCGCCGAGCCGGGCGGTTCGCCGTGGATCATCACGCGGTACCGTGATCCCAAACAGAACCAGCGGACGCAATTCGAGCGGATCATCCTGCGGGCGGGCTTAACGCCATGGCCCAAGCCTTGGCACAATATGCGGGCGAGCCGGCAAAGCGAACTGATGGCGAAACATGACCTTGCTTCCGCCTGCCGCTGGCTGGGCAACAGCCCGGCGGTAGCGGCCAAGCATTACGCCATGGTGATGAATGACGGCAGTTTTGAGCGGGCGATAGGCGCGGCGCAAAATACGGCGCAGTCCATGGCGGAAAGTGACTGCACAAGGCTGCAAGCCGAAAATGGTGATAGTGAGAAAAGCCTTGTTTTACAGGCATGTGCGGATATATGCAGCAATGTGCATAAGGTAGATATGGGCGCGGCAGGATTCGAACCTGCGAAGGCATAAGCCAACGGATTTACAGTCCGTCCCTTTTGGCCGCTCAGGCACACGCCCGTTTGAGCACAGTAATATAGCAGAAACCACTTATACTTCGCAAATTGCCGTCGCGAAAAGTTTTCCGGCCGGACCCTGTCCGCCAAAGGCGGTTGACCGCAGGGGCGCCTTCGAGGATGATCCGTGGGGCAAAACCCGGCGATTGAAGATATGGCTTATTCGTACCGGGGGCTTCCGCAGGTGGTTGCCGGCCGGTAATATGCAAATGATTAAATTAAAGCTTGACGTGTCAGGTGATAAACGTCGCTTTGGAAATGCAGCATTCTGGGAGGACAATCCGCAATGCAATCCAATACAAACGCGGCGAAGATAGATGGTTACAAATATGCAGATACTGCTCGCTCCTGTGCGCACAGCTATCTGCTTCCGGTGGTCATGGCCAGTTTGGAAAAGGAAATGCGCGACAAAGGGGCAGGCCTTCGGCTGTTGGTGGAGCATGTTTACGCCCCGCGGGATTATGCCCGGTCTGCATTTAACCTGCTTAAGCCCGGTGGATTGGCCCTCATTTCCACACCATACAACGGATATCTTAAAAACCTT
>JAKBBN010000042.1 GCA_021808485.1 Planctomycetota bacterium
ATTTTTATGTACACGGGACTGATCGGCTGGGTTGTCGGCGGCATCGGTGCGGAAATTGACGCCACCGTGCCGTTCAATTTGCACCTGCATAATACGCTGTGGGTTCCAGCGCATTTTCACACGTACTTGGTCGGCGGATGTCTTTTATTTGCGGTGGGTTGGGTACTTTTATTCCTGGAGTCACGCAGTACGCGACGCACAAGCGCTTTGCTCCGCTGGCTGATCGGTCTGCTGACCTTCGGCGGAATGGCTGTATTTCTTATGGGATTTTATTGTGCCGGTGCATACGGCGTGCCAAGACGATATGCCGTTGAACCGCCTCCCGGCCCGGATCTGGCTAAAATCGCGTGCATCGGGGCGGTGGTAATGATCCTTGGTCTGGCACTGACCTTTGCCGAAGGTATTCGCCTTCGCTTTGGTTATCCGGCCGGGGAGGTGAACAATCCGATGCGGAAGACTGGGATATGACAGCCGGTACAAAACAATTAAACCGCGTACGCATTGCCATAGGGATCATCGGCGCTGCCATCGCCCTTGGCGGCGTGATTGATCCGCTGATTTCCCACGAGATGACCACCATTGCCGTGCATCACCTGCTGCATGCCGGAATGGCGGCCGGAGCGGGGCTGCTGGCGCTGGCTGTGGCGTTACCGGGCACGGATCATGAACGAAGCCTTTGGATCTGGCCGGCGGTTATTGCACCCGCGATCGGCCTGTTGCTGATGTGGCCGTCGGAGTATGCCTGGCTGATGTCGCATCCATGGCTGCACATGCTGGACCATTTAGGTATCGCGTTGACAACGCTGCTGGCGGTGTATGCGGCACAGGCGTATGTGCGCGGGTTGGGATGGCTCATGCTGGTGCTGGTGGTGGCGATGGATGCCGCCTGCGCCGGTGGATTCGGCGTGTCGCCGGGTCCGAGTTTCCTGCTCCATTCGACGCGGCAATCCACCGGTACCGCCATGGCATCAAATGCTTCATTCCGGCGGGGAACCGGGGAAATAACCACCATGCACGCACTGGGGGCAAAACTGTACAACACCATGGGGTGCAGCGGCTGCCACAGTGTTGACGGCTCCAAAAGCCCGGGGCCGGGATGGAAAGACCTGGCCGGTTATCCTCAAAAATTATCGAACGGTAAAACCATGATCGCCGATTACTCGTTTCTCCGGACCATGATCCTTGAGCCGGGGAAAATAGATCTCGCGGGCTATCCGGCAGGTGTCATGCCCGTGATGTACAAAGCCATGCTGACAGGGCCGAAGCATCCGCATGAGATACGGCTCAACGCCATTATCTGGTATATTAATACACTGAGTCACAAGGCCGGAAAAACCAGCGAACCGCCGGTACCGGACCGATTGGCAAAGTAACCTTTTGCCGTACCGCGGGAAGCTGTTTCCAGCCATTGGAGAAAGGAGCCGTTCTCTATGACGACCGCGGATAACCAGCGTTTGAGGCCCCATCCTGACAACCGTTTTTCCAATCCACCGGCGATCGTGGATCTGCACGGCGCGGCGGCGGCTTTGCGCGCTGAGCCTAATGCCGGAGAGCGCGGCCATCGGCAGGAAACGCTCTTTAAGCACGGCAACTTGACCGTGGCGCTGTTTGTATTTGACCGGTTTTCACACCTGCCGGAACATGTTGCGCAGGGGGTGGTAATCATGCATGTGTTGAAAGGCTGGATGAAGATCAGCGCCGGCGATGTTGAGCATGAGCTCAAGGCCGGACAGTTGCTGGTTGTCCAAGCCGGCGTTCGCCACGGGCTTAAAGCCGAGGAGGAAAGCGAAGTGCTGGTCAGTGTCCATCTTGGTTCATGACGAAGACTTCCTTCGCCGTTGCGAACAACGGCTGCCTTCACGGCCCGGGTTGGCGGCGCGGCGGGCCCGCATTTGTTCGCCAATGCCAATGAGTGTTTCCGGCGGCAGCAGTTGAGCCGCCAACGGGAATATTTCATGCTCTTCCATGGCGATGTGCGGTGTGTATATGCCGATAAGGGTTTCGACGGCGTGCTGAAATTTCCGCCGGTCTTCAGCGGAGATTTTTCCGGCTTTCAGCCAGGCCTCCCCAAGTTCATCAATCAGGCGATGCAGTTTTTCCGCCGTCGCGTGTTCTTCGGCCAACCGGCGCATACGCAGCATCGCCGCGGCAACCGCCGCGTTATCACAGGCGGTTAATGCGGGAAACAGCGATGCCTCCTCATCCTCGTTATGCCGGGGACCGGCGAGTTTGAAATAATCCAGGGCGGTCCGCAGGGCGGAGCCAAGCCGGGCGTCCAATTTACCGGCGCGTCCGATTTTCCGCAGCACCATCAGGAATCGCTCGATTCTCCGGTGGCAGTCCATCATCAATTCAATGGGCCGATTGAAATCCGCCTGAGGTTTATCACCAATGTTCACGGGCATTTTTAGTCCTCCAATTCCATATTCGATTGTATTGATTGCCGTTCGACTTCACCACCGACGGCGTGTTTCCCTTGCCTTGCGCCGGTCTTCATGGCTTTGCAAAGCTGAAAACAGCGGACTACGGCGGGCCGCTTATGGATCCGCTTTGTCCCGATTTTTGATACTTACGCCGACCGCGACCGCGCATACGCAGACCGGGGCGGCTTTTTTCGATTTCCGCCTCCCGGCATTGATGGAAATAGGCGACGGCATCGCGGCGCGCCGGGACGGTGTGTTCAGACGCCTGAACCAACCGATTGGCCGCCTTGAGCCCCATGAAATGATCACGGGAAAACGACTGGAGGCTTTCATCTCTTTTCAGCGGGGGATGGTATTCATGGGGCATAAGCGACCTCCGGCCGTGCGGACCGTGGGTTATTATAGCGTCATCATCCTTCGGGCCAAATGCGACGGTAAGGTGTGGTGTTCCCATAATGTGGATAATTGAGTCTTGATATCTTATTTTAACCCGCTACACTTGTACTGACGGACCGATGACGATCGTCCGGGTAGTCCGGACGCGGCACGGCGAAAACAAGAAGGTGTATCATGACAGCGGCAACGGCATTGGGTGCGGACAATACGGTATCACAATGGGTGGTTGAATTGCCGGCGCGATCGCGCGTATTTGAGAAAAATGGAATTGATTACTGTTGCGGCGGCAAGGCGACGCTGCGGCAGGCATGCGCCAAACGTCATATCGACCCCGATGCAGTGATGACGGAATTGCTGGCGGTGCACCATAACGCCGATCAGCGGGACTGGAACACCGCAACCCTGACGGAACTGGCGGATCATATTGAAAAAACACATCACGCCTGGCTGAAAACGGAACTGCCGCGCGCCGCCATGCTGCTGCATCGCACCAACAGCGTGCATGGGGCGCACTATTCGTGGCTGGGCGAACTGAAAGCCATCTATGACCGCTTTGCCGCGGAAATGGAGGCGCATATGTTCAAGGAAGAGCACATCCTGTTTCCACGGATCCGACAGATTGATGCACAGGGAAAAATGGTGGAGGTGGATCAACCGGTGGCGGTGATGGAGCATGAACATGATCGCGCCGGAGCGGACCTGGAGAAAATGCGCTCTATAACCGCGGGCTACACCGCCCCGGTCGGCGCCTGCAACACCTTCCGTGCCATGTTGGACGCCTTGCATGAAATCGAAACGGATACGCACATCCATGTGCATAAGGAAAATAATATTCTTTTTCCCCGGGCTGTAGCCGCGGCGAAATGACGTTGCCTCCGTAATCGCCGGCAAACCGGGGTGTGGCGTCCTGCCCGTCGGCAGGTGGGGGCCGTCACAATGGGGGATTTATTTTGCCGCGGGGGACGCAGAGGGACGCTGCGGTCTTGGAATTTATTAATTGTGTTATATCAAGAGTTGGTATACCCGGTTGCCGCGCGGTGGGCGGGGCGGGCTTAAGGTAAAATCTTTTTAAGCCTCTGCGGTCCGCAGCGCCTTCTGTGGCGATGTGTGTGGTCGGCGGCGCTGCAATGAGGATTCACCGCAGGGAACGCAGAGGAACGCGGAGGAACGGGAGGCGAGGATCGATGGATAAGCTCAAAGGGCAAGCTCAAAGATGAATGACAAAATGCACTTGTCAGGCCCCAAAGCTCGACGGTGATATCTTTCCCCGCCGACGGTAATCGGCACGACCAGCGTTGCCCAACCGCAGGGGATTCTGGTATATAGTTTCACAGTCGCCGATGACCACACCTATTTTGTGGAGGGGTTTGGCGGCCGCACAGGCGGAACTAATGCAGAAATTCAGGCCAATCTTATTGCGAAACTTAAACAGATCGCCAATAGCCTGAAGAACGGTAAATTGCCGTAATAAGGTAATTCGAAAAAGGCAGCAATAGTTATGAAGGTTTTCCGTGTCGAATGTGATGTCAATAATTTTCAAATATGTTATCTGGTGGAAGCTATGGATTGTTTTAATAATCCGTATAAATGTATTAATTTGTCGCCCAAGGCCGTCACTTGGGTACCGCCGGAGGTGTACATTGATCAGCCATTGGCCAAACGTGGTGATTTCTTTGAGTTCTGGTCTCGTTTTGCCTTCGCCATTTCACCACGGGCTTACAAGGTTTTAAAAGATATTTTGTTACCGGTGGGTGAATTGCTGCCGCTGTTTCATGAGGGTGTCGAATACAAAGTGTTCCATGTAATGGAGCGGTTTGATTGTATTGACAAAAAGCGTTGCCCGGATTGGGATTACCAAACGGACGAACGTGAACCAAAGCTTGTCTTTAAGCCGAAGCTTCTGCCGCCGTTTTCCATCTTCAAATTTGAGGGAGATCCAGTCGGCTATTACGTCATTGAACGTACCGGCGACCCGAAAACGAAATTCAAGGCCGCGGTGGAACATCACGGCCTTATCGGGCTGGAGTTTATACCGGTAACGAAAGGTTAATGCCGCATCCCGTGCATTGGAGATAGGAACCATGACCAAGATTTACCGCGTCAGTTGTGACATGGACAAATTCCAGAGCCTCGCCTGGGCCGACCCGAACTTGGCCCGCACCGAAGCACCGAAGCACTGAGCATGGACGGCCATCTGCGGGGCGTTTATTGATGCGACCGGCGGCGCTGCAATGAGAACTCACCGCAGAGGACGCGGAGGAACGGGAGGCAATGAACGATGAACAGTGATCAATGAGCTATGTACAATGACCAAAAAGGGAGAACGGGATTTCACCGCAGGGGACGCGGAGGAACGCGGAGGATTTGGAGTTTATTAAGTTTGTTTTATATCGTTGATTATTATTTTAATGAGCTCCACAGTGGGGGGCGCGAGATTCGGGCAACATCTTTTTAACCTCTGCGGGCCATTGCGTACTCCGCGGTGAGTTTTTCATTGTCGGCGGCGCTGCAATGGAATTTCACCGCAGGGGACGCAGAGGAACGGGAGGCGATGATCAATGAATATGCTCAATGAATAAAACATAAGGAATTATAACAAAGTGGCGGCGGCGTCCGGTGGAACAGTCGCTACCATTGATTCCCCCGCGGCGGCGAATATTTCGCGCCGGCGTGCTCCTAAAAAATGAAACGTTAAACATTCACGTTCAGGTTGCGCCGCCTTATTCCGTCCACGACGTTTTAAAGTATCCCGCCGTTTTATTATCACGGGGGGCTTAACAATTGGAGTTGATTTGTCCGGGTAGCCGGATACAGTAATTGGACTGCGTTTGCACCGCTATATTGAGGCAATACCTATGCCCAAATCGCCCAACCCAAGCCCAGATCCGCGTGCGGTGGCGGCGTCAATGCCCGCGGATAATATTGTGGCCGGCGCCTTGGAAAAAAGTGCGCGATTGCCCCCGGCGTTTGTGCGGCATTTCCGCGCCTCGGTTCGCAGTCAAAAACGGCTTTGGGCGGTTTTACTCGACCGGCTTACCGGCCGCGGCTTTTTTCCAACGCAAGTCATTACCGCCGAAGATTTAAAAGAGGGAATGACATTCATTCTGCCCGGCATTGAAGCATCGGGTCCTTATCCGGAATTCATTCGTGATGCACTTTCCGCGGCGGGCATGGCCGGGGCCAAGGAAATCTTTTATTGGGGCATGCCCATGCCTGAGGGGTATCTGCCGAATCTGATGTGGCTGAAACGCAACAAATCAAAAGCCGCGGAACTCTGCAGTCGGATCATGGCTTATCAGGATTCCTATCCGGGGCGTCCGGTTCATATTGTCGCCAACAGCGGAGGCGCTGGCCCGGCCATTTTTGCCATTGAAATGCTGCCGCCCGAAAGATGTGTTGAGTCGCTGGTTCTGCTGGGCGGCGCCGTCAGTGATCAATATGACCTGCGTCCGGTGCTGCGGCGAACCCGCCGCGGCGTATTAAACTGCCATTCGCAGCGCGACGGCGGCATTCTGGGACTCGGCACGCTGATTTTTGGAACCGCGGATCGCAGCCACAGCTGGTCATGCGGCTTCAAAGGATTTCGCCTGCCGGAGCATCTGGCGGATGACGAGGCGGCAATCGCCGATTACAGCAAACTGTTTCAACTGGCCTGGCACCGCGGTCTTATTGATGAATGTGATCATTTCGGATTTCATGATTTTTCCACCGCTCCGGAATTCGTCCGCAAATATGTCGCCGCCTGGATGATGGGGCGTCCGGAAAGTGCGGTGGGCGGCGCGGATCGTGCGCGGTTTCAATCTGAATCCGCCGCGGTATAATCCGCTTCCGTCGCACAAGCCGACAGGTCCGGTTTTGCGCGAATTCTGGAGGAAAAAGTGCCGGACGGTCCATCCGCCAAAACCGCATCTGCCAGTCAGCCTCGGAGTGATCCCGGGACCGAGATGGCGGCCGAACGCACCATGCTGGCCTGGATTCGCACGGGTCTGGCGCTTATGGGTTTCGGGTTTGTCGTGGCGAAATTCGGTCTTTTCCTGCAAAAGCTTTCCGAATTGCGCGGCATGCACATTCATGTGGCAAAGAATCAGTCGTTTTCCGTCTGGATTGGTGTGGCGCTGGTAATGCTGGGCGTGGCCGCCAATGTTGTGGCGGCGGCACGCTTCGCCGTTACCATTCGCCGCATGCGATCCGGCATTCCCACCCATCCCACGCAGTGGCAGCAGGCTGTCACAATTGCCGTGATACTGGCCGGAATCGGCCTTTTAATCACCGCTTACCTGGTTCGCCTGGGTTGACGGATTTTATATTGTTTTTCTGTGCGGCGGCAATATCCGCCCGAATCGGTCCCCGCGTGCAATCGGAAAAATAGTTCTGACCGGCAAAAGTCCGATGGTTTACCACGCTTTGTCGCGCCCGGACGGAAGCCCGCACCAGTTTCCACCGGCCGTTAACATTGACCGTGTAAAGGTGGTAAATCAACGGCAATCGTGATTCCGGCAGAATCTGCGTTTCCTGCAGGACCGCCTGCCACTGTACCGGATACCGCAGGCTGGCGGTCCGCACCACATCCCAGCGGATTAGTTTTACCGTCACGCGGCTCACGGCGCCGTCGGCGGCATGCTGGATGTCCCGTTGTTTCATGACGACCGCCAGCCGGCGGATAAACCGCCGGTAGGATGCAACCAAAAGCGGCTTGGGCGGCGCGAACGCCGTCAGACTCGGATACGACCGGGTCGCCGCTTTGTTATTTGCGGGAATAAGCGGCAATGCGGGGGTATGGAATAACAGCATGATGATGCATGCGGCCGTCGCGCCCGCCACCGCGCCAACCGCCGCCGATATTGAGTTGAGTCGAATGCCGGCATTGTCGGCCGGCGGGTTTGATGCGGTCAATTGCCGGTGGCACTGTGCGCATACAACCGCTCCCTGCCACACGTAAGGCGATTCCATATCCGGTATGCCGCGGGTACAATATGTGCAGGTTTCCATGAAGCATCCATTTATTTATTGCGGGCGCATTTTCCGCGATACCGTTGTTTGCCCGGCCTAGCGCAGTCGGACGTAGAACACATTGTATGCCGAATGCGGTGCGATATTAACCGTAAACGGCGCGGAGGTGGCGCCGCCCGCCGCCACACGCAATTGATTGGTTCCCACGGGCAGCGCGGTTGGAATGACATACACCGTACGGGGAAGCATTTCCCAGTAGCGTGTATCGGCATGTGATGAAGCGGCCAGCGCCGCGCCAAGCGCCGCGATACCCAATCCGGCCAGCGTTGTGCCGGTGCTGCGCTGGTCCGCGCCGTTATTGGCCACCATCAATCCGCCGGCCATCATTCCGGTGCCCAGCACAGCCTTGGTTTCGCGGATGGTGTCCATCGTAAGCCAGCGTTTGTCCTGCGCCAGCGCCAATGTATCCACCATATTGGATTGCAGGATGCCGTGAATCGGCTGTCCATTTTTCCAGGCATATGCATATGGAATCGGGCCGGCCAACCAGGGTGGGGGGGTAAAAACCGTCTGCTCGCCGTACCATCCAGCGCTCCGGCGGCGCGGACCGAAACCGTAATCCACAAATATCAATGTATTCACACCGGGCTTGTACAATTTATTGATGGTGGGCGTTACCGCCGGATCCAGTTGTTCGGCATGTTGAAAGGCCGCCGCCGCCAGTTTCGGCTGTCCGGTTTTAAGATCACAAAAGCCCAGGCCGAAATACCCAAGAACAAAATCCGAATCAACCCGTTCCGCCGCGGGCGAATGCGCGCCCTGATCGCCATCATAGGCACGGAGCCGAAACAGGCTGTTCTGAAACGCGGCGCGCGCATTCTGGTAATCATGCTGCATTAAGAAGGTCAGGCCCAGGTAATAGTGTGCCATCGCTCGTTCAAACGGCTGTCCCTTCCAGACTTTAACGCCGTCATAAACCACCACCGCGCCAATCACGCGGCTGCCTGAATTGGTATTGACGCTGTTGATGATGTTGTAGGCCGTTAGAAACGCATGCTGTGCATGGGCAATGTGGCCCGCGGCCAGTGCCGCCGAGCCATAGCGGCAATTATTCAATACATAATTGCGGTTCGGCTTTTTAATCAACGGAGCCAGTTCCATCTGGCTTTGCGCATAATCACCGGCATAATAGAAGCTCACCGCCTGCGCCACCCGCAGCGACGTTCCGCTGCAGGCGGACAGCGACCCAAGGAATCCCAGCATTGCCCCGCACACAAACAATTGCCTGACCGCCTTAACAGCGTTGAGCCGGCTAAATCCCCGGTAAAGTCTTCCGCTTCGGTTTTTTACCCATCCACCCATTGGCATAAATCGCACCAGTCCATCCATTGAATGAATCACGTCAATCCCCTGATAATCGACTTTCCACCCTCCACAGGGGAACTCCTTAATATCTTACGCGGCTTTTATGAAAGTGTTGCAGCGCCAGGCGATGCGGTCCAATGGCTGACGACCATAATTTGTTGCTGTTTGCGAATTTTGTTGCTTTTTTACGGTTTCAAAGTAATCTTTTTGGCGCGAGTTTTCTGTTTGATTGCAAAACAGGGTATTGGTTCACGGGGAGATTGTCATAGGCAAGTTCTTTTTAAATCGAGGCATATGGTTGCCCGCCGCCGCGGCGGCCATCGCCGGCCCGTTGGCGGCATTTTCCTCGGTCAGCGCCACGATAGCCGAATCAATCCCCGCTCCGCAGTTCACCATCACGCCGAGGGTGCAAATATCGGTTACCGGCCAGCTTGATACGGATTGAAACGGAAATGCCCCCACCTGTAGTGCTCATCCACGGATTTCCCCTTGATTCGGCCATGTGGTATCGGCAGAAGACATGGCTTGAGGGAATCGGCTATACCGTGCTTACCCCGGACCTGCCCGGGTTTGGCGCCCGGCCGGTACTTTCCGCTGAAGCAAGCAGTATGACGGCATTTGCCCGGAATATCGCGAATTTAATTCGCAACGCCGGGGGCCGGGCTATTGTCGGGGGCTTTTCCATGGGCGGCTATGTTTTGCTGGCACTGCTGGAGATACACCCGGAAATGGTTGCCGCGGGAATTTTTCTGGACACGCATGCCGCCGCGGATTCCGCGGCCGTTCGGCAAAATCGCCTGATAATGGCCGCTACGGTGGAGAAGACGGGAATGGCGCCGGTGGCGGACGCCATGATTCCAAAATTGCTTTCTTCCACTGCGGACCCGGATATGGTTTTAAACCTGCGCCGGATGATTCTTCGGCAGAATCCGGCCGGCTGGCCATGGCGCAGCACGCCATGGCCAGCCGGGAGGATCGCAGGGATATGCTCCCACGCATTCAGTGCCCGTGCCTAGTTGTCGTCGGCGCACAGGATGTCATCACGCCGCCGGCGGTGATGGAGCAAATGGCCCATGGCATCCCAAATTCGCAATTTGTAATTGTGCCGGATGCCGGGCATTTGTCTCCGCTGCAATCACCGGACCATGTTGCCGACCTGCTTGCCGGCTTTGCGGCAACTCATGGTTAACCGGTGGATATTAATCCCGACGGAACGCGGGAAAGCACAAATTTCATGCAAAACTGTTAAAATAGGCCCATGGCTCGCAAGGTACCCACCATTGATCTGTCCCGTCTGGGTGATGACAAAGCCCTGGCGATTGCGGCATATGGTCAGGCGGTGGCCGCCTATCGCTGTATCGTGCTGGCGGAAAAGACCACGGATCCGCGATTGCGTTCCTCCTTTGAGGCCCTGGTGCGTCAGGCCAATCAACAGCGTGACCAGATACAGACCCTCCTAGGGCGGCTTTTCCCATCGGCCTGTTTTTTCCTGTCCGCCGCGGATAAATCATTGGTATGCGTGGGTCCGCGGCTGGTTGACGCACGGGACGATGCGCGATTTGAAGAAGCGATGAAGCTTATTATCGCCAGTGAAAAACGAGCAGTCAGTTTTTACACGCGCTACGCGGTGGTGGCCGCGGCCGGTGATATCCGCAGCCTGTTTCAGGAATCCGCCGCGTTGGGGTTGGTCCGGGTGCGTGAACTGCGCAGTGTGTTTAATGCCGCCGGCCGGCACATTATTGAGTCGTGTCCTATTCAGTGGTGATATATTGATATACATCTCCCGTCGCGGGGTTGCGGGGTTGCCGGGCGAACTGCGGTTCACTATCCGCCGGCCTGTTTCGGGCATACAATGCATTCGCTTGCCGGGCATGGCGGGCATGCATGTGCCGGGGTGAGTGATTTTGCACCCGCCCCCGGTATTGCCAGATGCGATACCGTGCCGCTAAACTGCCTGAACCGCGGCCGGCGTTTGCCGACGGATGGCGGGAAGAGAGGGAAGCGAAGCGCTGGTCCCGATGGACCGGAACCAGAGTCTGATTATTTAGAGTGAATATCACGTGCCACCGCTTTACCTATACGTTCTTCAAGGTCCGGACAAAGGCAGGAAATTTGAATTTTCCAGCAATGATCCGGTGCTGCTGGGGCGTTCCAGCGAGCTGGTTCCATTAGGTGACCTGACGGTATCCCGCCGCCACGCCCAGTTGGAATGGATCGGAAATTCTTGGTCCCTGGTGGATGCCGGCGGCGCCAACGGCGTATTCGTCAACGGCGTGCGAATCAATAAATCCTCAAAAATCAAGGTCGGCGATCAGATTCGCATGGGTTCCACGCTGCTGGTATTCGGCGCGCCGGTGCAGAATGTAAGCCTTGCCGAAAGCGATGAAGTCAGCCCCGGCAACGGGCCCGGACCGGCGGATTCTGCGATTTTAAGTACCGTCCCCAGCAATGATGATTCCGTGGTGCTCGCCGCGCCGGAGCCTTCGCAGGTGGCGATGGCGCATTTCCGGGTTCTCCTGCAGATATCCCTGGCTATATCCAGTGTGTTTGACCAGCAGCAGTTGCTGAATAAAGTCATGGACCTTGTCTTTGAACAGCTGCGGGCCGACCGCGGCTTTATCGGCTTGCTGGATGACGCCACCGAGCAGGTTGTGCCGGTGGTTGTGCGCTATCGCAATGAGGAGCAAGTCGGGAAAATCGCCGTCAGTCAAACCATTATTCGTCATGTCATGGCGAAAAAAGAGGGTGTGCTTTCCAGCAACGCCATGACCGATCAGCGTTTTCAAAAGGGCAATTCCGTCCATAATCTGGCCATCCGCAGCGCCATCTGCGTGCCCATTAAAGGCCGCGAAAAAAATCTCGGTGTTCTGCACATTGATTCCAGCGTGGCCAATTATTCCTATACGCCGGATCAGTTGCGCCTCCTCACCGCCATAGGCCTGCAAACGGGCCTGGCGATTGAAGTCGCGCGGTTGTACCAGGAAAGCGTGCGGCAGGAACGTCTGGCGGCCACCGGGCAGACCGTCGCCTCCTTGTCGCATTCCATTAAAAATATCCTTCAGGGAATCCGCGGCGGCGCCGATATTGTGGAACTTGGCATCAACGCCAATGATATCAACCAAATCCGCACCGGCTGGGGCGTCCTGCAGCGTAATCTGGATAAGGTGCAGGGCCTTACGATGAACATGCTTGCCTACAGCAAGCCGCGCAGCCCGAATTATGAGCTTACCAATCTGCCCTACGTTCTCGGCGAATGCCTGGAACTCGTTAATTCCGCGGCCAACGATAAAAAGGTCATTGTGCTTACGGAAATCAACAAGGATCAGCCGCCGGTTCCCGCGGATGCCGACGGCATTCACCAGGCCATACTCAATCTGCTCACCAACGCGGTGGATGCGGTGGAGCCCGGCCGCGGCGTTATTACCCTTACCAGCGATGTGGACACGGGCGCTCAACAGGCCGTTATTGAAGTTCAGGATAACGGGCACGGGATATCCGACGATAATCTGAAACGTCTGTTTCAGCCGTTTTATTCCACCAAAGGACAGCGCGGCACCGGACTGGGACTTGCCGTTACCAAAAAAATTGTGGATGAACATGGTGGAAAAATCACCGCTTCCTCCAAACTCGGCGGGGGGACGACATTCCGCATCACGCTTCCGATGCAGCACCATACCGTTGACGATTCAGGCAAAACACTTGGACCGCCGGCATAATGTCCGCAATAACCGCCGATGCCGTGGGGCGGTAAGCAGCGCATGTGCTGATTGCAAGCCGCGGCGCATTGATGCGACAACCGGTAATGCCCATGAACATGCGGAAACCTTCAGGTAAAGCAAAATCATCCTCCGGGGAAAAACAGAAGCCCGCGGCCAAGTCCTGGCAGGCCAGAATATCGGCGGAAGCCGGCGTCCTGGCAGAACGCTTCGTTGAATCATTGTCGTTCGACACGCGCCTGGCGGAACATGACATCACGGGTTCCCTGGCGCATGCGGATATGCTGGCGGCCGTCGGACTCATTACCGCCGATGAATGCGCTCAAATTCGCCGCGGACTGGAAGAAATACGGGCGGATATCCGCAATGGCCGGTTCAAGTTTGATATCGCCCAGGAAGACATTCACATGGCTGTGGAGGCGGATCTGATCCGGCGCATCGGCGATGCCGGCCGGAAACTTCACACCGGCCGCTCACGCAATGACCAGGTTGCACTTGATGTCCGGCTTTGGTGCCGCAGCGCCATTGACGCCCTTATCGTTCTGATCCGCGATTTGCAGAAGGCGTTTGTTGAACTTGCGACGGCACAGGGGCGGGTTGTCATGCCGGCATTTACGCATCTTCAGCGGGCACAGCCGATTGCATTCGGTCATGAACTGCTGGCATATGTGGAAATGCTGGAGCGGGATGCGGACCGCCTGCGTGATTGCCGCCGGCGAACCAATATTTCCCCGCTGGGAAGCGGCGCGGTTGCCGGCAGCACACTGCCGATCAGCCGGACGCATACCGCCGACATCCTCGGATTCACCGGCGTGGCGGCCAATTCCCTTGATGCCGTCAGCGATCGGGATTTTGTGGCGGAACTGGTATTTGACCTTTCCATGACGGCCATGCATCTTTCCCGGTGGGCGGAACAATGGATTATTTATTCCTCCACGGAGTTTGATTTCATACGCCTTGCGGACAGCTACACCACCGGCAGCAGCATGATGCCGCAGAAGCGGAATCCGGATATGCTGGAACTGATCCGGGGAAAAACCGGCGGCGTATATGGCCAGCTTATGGCGGTACTTGCCATGCTTAAGGGGCAGCCCCTGGCGTACAACCGCGATATGCAGGAGGATAAACGGTGGTTATTTTCCGCCTATGACACCGTGGAAGCCTGCCTGGCTATTTCCGCGGAAATTGTCCGGACCACCGTCGCCAGGCCGGAGTCTATCGCACGGCGGCTTGATGAAGGATTTCTGGACGCAACAGTTCTGGCGGAATACCTGGTGAAAAAAGGCGTGGCGTTTCGGACCGCGCATCAGGTGGTTGGGGCTCTCGTCGCCCGCTGCGAGCGGGAAAATATTCGCGCCCTGGCGGATTTGCCGCTTGCCGCCATGCAGGAAGCCTGTCCGGCCATAGATACGGATGTGCGAAGCGTACTGGGGCCGGACCGGGTGGTTAGGGCATATCAATCCTTTGGCGCCGGCGGGCTTAAGCAGCTGGACCGCCAGCTGCGGCATTGGCGGAAAAAATTCGCCTGACCCCGCATCTCAGCCGTGCCGGAGCGGGTACAGAGTGTTCACTGGCGCCGACGGCACGACGCGGCGGACCGGGTTGATCATCAGGAGTTGTCCATGCGGGTATTGGTGACCGGTGCAGCGGGTTTCATAGGATCACGGCTTTCCGCGGCACTCCTGGCCCGCGGTGATACGGTAACCGGTCTGGATAATTTTAATGACTATTACCCGGTTGTTCACAAACACCGGAATTTGCGGGACATTCAGCAGCATCCAAAATTCAACCTGATTAACGCCGATCTGCGCGATGCGGAGCGGATGCTGGAAATCTGCCGGGAATTCAATCCCGAATCCATCGCCCACATCGCCGCGATGGCCAGCGTGCGGTACAGCATGCATCATCCACTGGTGTACGGCGCGGTGAATGTTCAGGGGACGATGAACCTTATGGAGGCCGGCCGGCAGGTCGGCTGCCCGCATGTGCTGCTGGCGTCCACCGGATCGGTATATGGGCAAAACACACCCACGCCATTTCCTGAAACCGCCGCCGCGGACAGGCCGTTGGCCGCCTATCCCGCCAGCAAACGTGCCATGGAATTGTTTGCGCACAGCTTCAATCACCTGTGGGCGATGCCGGTTACCGTGTTGCGATTTTTTAATGTTTATGGTCCGCATGGCCGGCCGGATATGATGCCCTGGCAATGGACCATGGCCATAGCGGCAGGCAAAGAAATTACGCTGTACAACGCCGGCGCATTGCGCCGGGACTGGACCTATATCGATGATATTGTTGACGGTTTTATTGGGGCTCTCGACAGTCCGCGCGGCTATCGCATTTATAACCTTGGTTGCGGTAATCCGGTGGCCAATACTGATTTTGTGCATGAAATTGAGCAATTGTTGGGAAAAAAAGCCCTTGTAAAAAATGTGCCCGCGCCGGCATCCGAACCGCCGGTAACGTATGCGGATATCAGCAGTGCGCGGCGGGATTTATCATATAATCCGCGGGTGCAGGTGCCGGAGGGATTGGGCCGGTTTATCGAATGGCTGAGGCAGAATGGCCTGCTGCAAGGGTGATGAAATAAAAAAACGCCGGTGGCCGCGAAAAAAAAGCTTGGCCTTACGGAATACACCGGCCGGATTGCGCGGCCGCCAGCGGCCGTTTTTTCCGGCGGTGGGCCTGGGTTTAATCGCATCAGCACTGGCGGGAAGGAAATTACGCATTTCAATTCGGTGGGGGCGTAAGCTGGTTGTGGGGGCCTGTTGACAGCCGATCCAGCCTAACGGGCTGTGCTGTTTGTCTTGCGCTGCGGTGAAGTTGATCCTGGGGTGATTGACATTCCCGCGATAATTTCCCGGGTCAAAGCAGTCGCCTTCGGCAAGGTACATCCCCTGAACCTTAACACGATGCAATTTCGGAGTTGGCCGGCGGCATCGTAAAACCTCGCATAGCCGCTGCAATCCCAGATTCGCCTACGCGGCGGCGGAAATCCCGGTGGAAGCCCGGGACCGCCCGCGTGCGACTGCTGCTCGCTATTGGGTGATCCACCCGTCGGCCCGGAAGCAGATTTACCTGGGGCGATCCCGCCTGCAGCCCTTATGGAAAAAATCACCGTCAGGTGACCCGCTCTGGTTTCATAGACATCCGGTCCTCCGAATTCGGGTTTGGATAGCAGAAGAACCAAGCGTCGCCGGATTGACAGGCGGCTGCCGGGCTTAGGGAGCGCATCGGGTACCTTGGCCATCGCCTCATCAAACGCCAACGGCGTTTTATACCATGAAAAAAAACGCCGGGGAGAACGATACAACGGTTTTGCCATCTGGGCGTATCCGCCGGTCTGCCACCACGGGTTCCCATAGACCGGCCACAGTTTGCGGTCGAACGAAATACGAATCCGTATATGCCGCCCGCCGGCTCGCGGGCTGATTGTCACCATAAACCGATATCTTGTGGTGTCGCTCCGGTCGGGAATTGGCGGGCTGACTCGCCATGGGCGGGGCAGCCGAATCGCCATGCGGCCCAGCGACAGCAATTGCGTGCGACCGGAAACACGAAGGGGCGAAATTTTACTGAACCGCATGTTGGAACAGGGGGTGCCGGGCCGGGTGACAAAAGCGAGCAATTTGGCTTCCCGCTCCGCTAGAAGGGCACGCGGCACGAAATAAAATCCGGCTGCCACAATCGCCGCCGCGGCAGCAAACAGAACGATGACCTTCCAGCGTGGTTTCCAAATAGGCATATCATCCTCCCAGGTGAGTCCTTTATATCCGCGGCAGGCCATTCCGGCGACCGATCAATAACAGGCCGATCTCCGGCGGACAGAAGTTTTATTGCTCATTTACTTGCAAATAGTTCTAATTCGCATTATTTTCATAAGTGTAATTAACTGGCTTTTGTAATTTTCGGAGTTTAGCATGGCGGATTGTCCGACCGAAACATCTATTAAACGAATGGCTGAGGAAATCTTCAGTTTTACCAAGGAATCCTGGCTGGCAAGACTCGCGTCTAAAAATCAGGATGACGAGGCCCTTTCGGAAGTGCAATTTCTCACACTGGATGTGCTTGTTGCGGGCACTGTACCCCAGACCGTCGGTGATATTCAACGCAGTATTCACGTGGTTCCCGCCCAGATGTCACGTATTATTCGCTCGCTCGAAAATGAGTTCGACAGTCCATTAATCCGCTGCGAGCTTAACCAGCTGGATAAGCGTTGTATTGACGTATATTTGACGGAGGAAGGCCGCGCCACCCACACGGATTTCCTTAACGACCGGCTGATGCGCATTTCCCATTTTCTCGCCGATGTCTCCGCTAAAGATAGATCGGAGTTTGTCCGCATTTGTGCAATTATGCGGACAGCCGCAAAGGCCCGCAGTGAAAAACAGGCGCCGACCTCAAACTGATCCGTAGCGGCCGCAGCTCGCCAATGAGGGTGGCTGAACCTACTTTCCGGTTGGTTCAGGCCGCGCTGCGCTGATTTCCACATCCGTTTCCGCGGCCGCCAGCGCGGGGCTTTCATGCTTTGACCGGTAAATCGCCCAACCGAGTGCCAGCAGGCATGCGGAGGTGATTATCCAGGGCATCCAGGGCATGCCCGAATTTTTCACCACGGTGTACCCCGGGACATATTTTTGTGTATGCGTAATAAAATCATGATCAAATGGCAGCGCCAATGGAATTACCAGCAGCGATACCATATTCATCACCTTAATCAGCGGATTTATGGCCGGCCCGGCAGTGTCCTTTAATGGATCGCCCACCGTATCCCCAGTAACGCTGGCTTTGTGCCGTTCGGAACCTTTACCGCTGTTTTCCGCCGGGTTCCTTGGTTCATCCTCCACAACTTTTTTGGCGTTATCCCAGGCACCGCCGGTATTGGCCATGAACACGGCCATGAGTTGGCCGGCAAGTATCGCCCCGGCCAGAAAGCCCGCCAAAGCCAATGCCCCAAGTAAAAATGCAACCAATACAGGCGCCAGCACCGCCAGAATCCCCGGACCGATTAATTCCCGTTGCGCCTGCAAGGTGCAGATGTTCACCACCCGGCCGTAATCCGGCTGCCTGGTTCCTTGCCAGATGCTTTTATCGCGGAATTGCAGCCGACATTCTTCCACGATTAGAAAGGCGGCGCGTCCCACGGCGCGAATGGTCATGGAACTGAACAAGAACGGCACCGTTCCGCCTATCAGCAGGCCGATGAACACCCGCGGGTTTCCGAGTGTAAGCATCGCGGCGACACCGTGGTACACGCGGCGCGCCAGGTGCGCCTGCTCTCCGCCTCCGTTGCCGATAATGGTTACAAAGCTGGCAAAAAGGCTGACTGCGGCAATAACGGCCGTGCCAATCGCAATGCCCTTGGTGATGGCCTTGGTGGTATTGCCGGTGGCATCCAGATCCGCCAATACCTGCCGTGCGGTGGTGTACGCGGCCGGATCCATTTTGCCGCGGTCATAACCCATTTCCGCAACGCCATTGGCATTGTCCGCCACGGGGCCAAACACATCCATGCTCATGGTATTGCCGGTAAGTGTTAACATGCCGATGCCGCTCATCGCAACGCCAAACGCGACAAAAATAGGGCTTGTCCCGCTGAAAATCAGCACACTGGTCATGATGCAGCCGGCGATGGCCAGTGTCGCCCATACCGCGCTTTCCATGCCGACTTCCAACCCGGCGATAATATTGGTGGCGTGGCCGGTGCTGCAGGCTTTCACCAATGATTTTACCGGGCTGTGTTCCGTGCCGGTAAAATATTCCGTGCAAAGATTCAATATCTGGCCCAGCAGCAGTCCGCACCAGGCCGCCTCCGCCGGTCGCATGTCCAATCCGGCGACACCCCAGCTCGCCCACACGGGGGTATGAGCCTCCACGCCCGCCAGAATATGACCGCCGCCGATGGATCCCGGATTAAAGCGCAGGTAGAAAAAGCCGATCAGACCGATGATCGCAGCGCTGATCACCGCGCCAAACCGGTAACCAAAGTTCAGGGAACCCATCGCCTCTTTTACCCCGCCGGCCTTGCCCGCCCGCACGCTGAGTGTGGAGACAATATCTGAAAGTACGCCGCCCGCCTGCACCAGCAGTGGAAACAGCACGCCTTTGTGGCCGAAACTCGCCCAACCCAGGATCATCGCGGCCACCAGCGTCACTTCGTAACTTTCAAAAATATCCGCGGCCATCCCGGCGCAGTCGCCCACGTTGTCACCCACATTGTCCGCGATGGTAGCGGCATTGCGCGGGTCATCTTCCGGAATGTCTTTTTCGATTTTTCCCACCAGGTCCGCACCCACATCCGCGGCCTTGGTGTATATCCCGCCGCCCACGCGCATGAACAGCGCCAGCAATGTGCCGCCAAAACCGAAACCCAGCAGGGCTTCCGGTGCGCGGTCGCCGAAGTACATGAAAATAAGCGTTGCGCCCAGCAGGCCAAGGCCGTCAATCAACATGCCGGTGACCGTGCCGGTGCGATATCCGAGTTGCAGGGCATTGCCGAATCCTCTGGGCGCCGCGGCGGCCATGCACAGATTTCCCCGTGTGGCCATGAGCATGCCGATTGTTCCCACGGTTAATGACGCCAGCGACCCCATTAAAAAAGCGATGCCGCGGCCGATGGCCAGATTGGCCCCGGCGGCGGTATGCCATGGGGCGGTCAACATCACCAGAATGGTTAATATGGCGATGATCGGCAGCAGCGTTTTCCGCTGCCTTTGCAGGTAGGCGACGGAACCTTCGCGAATGGCCCGGGCCACATTCTGCATTTTTTCCGTGCCGCGGTCCGCTTTTAAAATGATTCGCACCAATATGCCCGCATACGCCAACCCGCAAAGCGCAATGGCCAGCACCCCGAAAAGGGCCACGCGTTCATAAGGTTTAAAATGGCTTGACCAAAGGAAGCCGAACGGTGTGAACGCAGGGTGTGCCGCCGCAGCACCGGTTGCCCGGCCATTGGGAAGATGCCCCCACGCGACATTCACCACCAGCGCCATGAATCCCAGGATAACCAACGACCGGATGATCCTTCCCCAGCCGCCGTTGCCGCGCCGCGAGGATCGGGGATTTTTTAATTGCATGGCAGCTCCTTAATAGAGATGTGTACCTACCCTGTGTTGACGTTCTACAGCGACTACCTGTCGGGCATGGCCGGCCGGGGGCAGCGTCATAACATCACCCTGTCCGCCGACAGGAACACGCGGACATTCAGCCGTTTTCGGGCAAAACATCCGTGGGGTTTTACTGGTAAGATTTTATTTTAATAACAGGTGGATTTTTTAGCAACTTTTCCAGCCAGTCGGGGTTTCGCCTGTTTCGCCGGCGCTATCGCCCATGAGACCTGAATCCGGGATTTGTTGTGTGCGGCTTGGCGGGTGGGATGAAAATGCGCGTTACCACCGGGCCGACAAAGGAATACGGCGGCCCGGCGTTCCGATGGAACGGTCTTTTGCACACGGCATGGCGCAAGCGTTGAAGGCCGCCGCCAAACGGGCTTTTACGCAGGGACTGCCGGGACCGATAACGGTAATTGTGAGCGTTGCGCTAACTCGGATACAGCGTCACAATAAGTTTGCGCTAAGCCGCTGAAAACAGGCGGAATAAGCTTGCCTCGCCGCCGCGTTGCGTCATACTGAATTGCCGCAAGGGAGCGCATTGCAGCGGCTTTCGGATGATTGCATCCGATGGAAGCAAGCCTGACCGCCTTTGGCGACCGGTCGAACCGGGGGGCAGGAGAGCTGGAACGAGTGCAAGCTGGAGAATGTGATGACACCGCCTGTAACCGCAGATAATCATGTCAGTGGCCACCGTTCCGCGTCCGCGTCCGCGGCCGGTTCCGGGAGCATGTCGGTGGAAACCAGGGCGGCACGCCATGCCATTGAAATTCAGGGTCTTAACGTGCACTACGGCAAAGGCCATGCGGTGCATGATTTGAATTTGAATATTACCCATGGCGAGGTAACCGCCTTTATCGGGCCCTCCGGCTGCGGTAAATCCACAATTTTGCGATGTTTTAATCGTATGAATGATCTGGTTTCAGGCTGCCAGGTAAGGGGCAGCATAAAAATCCATGGCGCTAATATTTATGACCGCCGCACGAATGTGATGGAACTTCGCCGACGTACCGGCATGGTATTTCAAAAGCCCAATCCATTTCCGAAAAGCATTTTTGACAATGTGGCCTATCCCCTGCGCATCCATGGAATTCGTGGAAAAGCAGTGATCAAGGAACGGGTGGAAAAGTCGCTGCGTTCCGCCGGCCTGTGGGATGAAGTGAAGGACAGGTTGAATACGTCCGCACTCTCTCTTTCCGGCGGGCAGCAGCAGCGGTTGTGCATTGCCCGGGCGATTGCGGCGGAGCCGGATGTGTTGCTGATGGATGAACCCTGCTCGGCCCTGGATCCGATTGCCACCAAAACCGTTGAGAAACTTATCAACGACTTGAGCAAAACAATCACCATTGTGATCGTGACGCACAACATGCATCAGGCGGTGCGGGTTGCGCACCAAACCGCTTTTTTCTACATGGGAAGATTGGTGGAGGCCGGCCCTACGGACAAGCTGTTCCACAAACCGGATCACCAGCAGACTCTGGCTTATGTGACCGGTCAATTCGGCTGATGTCGGCAGCCGGCCGCCGTAGATAACCGTCCGAATGAGCGATGAATCAAGCCTTCACAGGGCGACATGGCGCGGCGCTGCAACCCGCTGACAAAAAGCGTTCAAGAGACGCTCCAGAGTCTTTCAAGAAGCACTCAAGAAGCTTTCAAAAGCATTTAAGGCCTGAAAAGATAAAAACGTTTGACGCCGGGGGTTCCTTCGGTACAACGGTTCATTTCGCTTTTCAGGCTGGAGCAACATACCTGGCTGTTTGAGGGCGCAGGCATTCCGGCCTGAAATCTGAGCCGGGGAATTCCGCATCAAACCAATGTTTTGCCCGTCAGGCGTTCCAGTACGCGTAATGTGGATTTGTCCGGTGAATTCATCGCCTGCACCGGCAGCAGATACGTTTGCTCCAAAAGATACTGTCCGGCATCCACGGCGTGCAGTACTTCATCCGTAAAGCAGAGCCAGGTGCCCTGCGCCGGAAAACTGAATGGAAACTGCGGGCAGGATTTCTGGTATTGATCATCCATTTTGGCCATGTCATGCAGATGAAGCATGTAATGATCAAACAGCGTGCGGCGGCTGCGCGTGACGCGCAGGAGATGCAGCAATGGCAGCGAACCCGGAAATGGCTGTGGAATTTTGTCGATAAATCGCCGGGCAAAGTCCTCAAACGGCTCGCCGACGCGCCAATCACGCCCCTTGCCGTGCGGATTTACATTGCAGAAGACACGGATGATGCGTTTCCCGCCGACCGGCCGGGCCGGAAATTGATCCGGATGCAGGCGTGTGTCATCCTTGGTGATCTTGCTCACACGACCCTTGATTTCCACCGGGCGATAGCTGGTGCGGCGGCGTTGAATCAGTTTTTCATAGCGCGGAAAAAGACCGTTCATCAGGTCCCGGGTGGCATCCGAGTAGCGCTGCAGCATGGCCGACAGATCCCGCTTGTCCGCGCCTTCGCCGTCCATACCCTGAATTTTGCCGGTGGAGGAGTCATAGCTGATATTTTTGGCGCCGCCGTCGCTCCAGTTCGGGGTTAGAAACCGTTTTTCCTCTTCCGTGAACGGGAACGTCAGTTGCGGCAGAAATACGACGCGGCCGGCTTCCAGCGCTTCCGTGGCCTGCTGCTGCTGGCCGGAGGTAAACGGGCCTTTGAAACTTGCGGCATTGACGGTGAACAATTGATCCATTGTGGAAGACTCCTTGCCTTTGTCATCACCGGCATATTGTAGTATGACTTGGCGAAAAATGAATCAGCCTGTTGAATACGCGGCCCGCCCGCAACCGCACGGTGTTTTGGCGGCCACTTGCCGGGCTGAATCATTCATGCCATAATCCACGTCAGGGCAAGTCTGGAGAAACGAAAATGATTGTCGCAGCCGTGCGGGAATCCTGGCCGGGCGAAAAATGCGTGGCGATGACGCCTCAACGGGCCGGGATGCTGGTCAAAGCCGGTTTTGAAGTACGTGTTGAATCCGGCTGCGGCCTGGCCGCCGGGTTTTCCGATGAACAATACAGCCGACAGGGCGCCACGGTGATTTCCGATCGTCACGCCGTGCTTGGCGCTGCGCACATTCTGGTGCAATTGCATACGGCCGGAACCCGGCATCCGCAGGATTCAACGGATATCGCCGCCCTCAAGCAGGGGGCGCTGGTGATTGGATTCGCCGATCCGTATGCCGGCCGCGCGGGGATTGAGGCGCTGGCCGGCCGCGGCGTCACGCTGTTGGCGATGGAATTGCTGCCTCGCATCAGCCGGGCTCAGAATATGGATGCCTTGTCCGCCATGGCGTCGCTGGCCGGATACCGGGCGGTGCTGCTGGCGGCCGGTCATCTACCCAAAATTTTCCCCATGATGGTCACAGCGGCCGGGACCATTACCGGCGCCCGTGTGCTGGTTATCGGCGCGGGGGTGGCTGGCCTGCAGGCTATTGCCACCGCACGGCGGCTGGGCGCGCAGGTAAGCGGTTATGACGTGCGATCCGCGGTGAAAGATCAGATTTTGAGCCTGGGGGCCAAATTTATTGAATTGCCCATGCCTCGGGCGGACGCCCAGACAGCCGGCGGCTATGCCGCGGAGCAATCCGCGGATGAGCAGGCCCGGCAGCGGGAATTGATGATGAGCGTCGTAACGGATTCGGATGTGGTGATCAGCACCGCGGCTGTCCCGGGGCGGAAATCGCCGATTCTGCTCACCCAGCCGATGGTTGAGGCCATGGCCGCGAATTCGGTCATTGTGGATCTTGCGGCGTCGCGCGGCGGTAATTGCGAACTCACCCGGCCGGATGAAGTTGTCGTGCATCATGGCGTGACGATTCTCGGCCCGACGAATCTTCCGGCGACGGCGGCGTTTCACGCCAGCCAGGTATACGCCAACACCATCGGCAATCTGCTGGCGCACCTTATGAAAAAGGGGGAACTGGTCCTGACGATGGATGACCAGATTACGCGCGATCTGACCGTGCTTAAGGACGGCGTCCTGGTGAACGCGGTAATTAAACAGGCATGGGGGATCGGCAACTAAAAAAAAAGCGGCCCGCGGCAACAAATGTATGATGGAGATATTCAATGAACGCAACTTTGGAATCCAATTTATTTGTGTTCGCCCTCGCGGCGTTTCTGGGTTACGAGGTGGTGCGGCGCGTATCGCCGCAGCTGCACACACCGCTCATGTCCCTGACCAACGCAATATCCGCCATTTCCGTCGTGGGCGCCATTGTGGTGACCGGGGCGGATCATGACTCCACATTGGTTCTTACCCTGGCCGTGATTGCCGTGGCCAGCGCCATGACCAATGTCATCAGCGGGTTCATGATCACGGATCGTATGTTGAAAATGTTCAAGAAACGCCGGGACAAGTAACCGCGGCGATTTATTTTGGTTGCGTCATCCGCAGGGGGCGCATCATCCGGCGGCCGTGTTTCGGGAGCCTCGTTCCATGGTTTTTCCAGTTTTTGGCCCGGCAACATATTATTCCGGTCTGGTTTGTGCGGCGGCGGTGCGTCTTATTGCATCACCGGATGCGCGGACCGCGCATTGGTACGTATCGCTGGCCGGTATTGCGGCGGCCGTGCTGTTTGTCTTTTCCCTGAAATGGCTGAGTTCGCATAAAACAGCGCGTCGCGGGGTCTGGATGGGCGAAATCGGGATGGCTTCGGCCATTCTGGCCACTCTGTTTCTGCCGCAGGTGCACCATTACGGCTGGATTATGACGGGGTTTCTGATCGGGGGGGCCATTGGCGTACCCCTGGCCTTGTTCACACCCATGACCGCGGTACCCCAGCAGACCGCGCTTTCCCATGCCTTTGGCGCTTTGGCGGCGGCGATGGTCGGCGTGGCGGAATTTTATCTGCATTATCCGCACCTGAGCCAAAGCCTGATGATCAGCATCTGTTTTGAAACGCTGCTCGGATTTTTGACGTTTACCGGCAGTCTTATGGCCTTCGGCAAATTGCAGGAAATTCTGCCTACCCGCCCGATGAATTACCCGTTCGGCAATGTGGTGAGCCTGGGCGTGCTGAGCGCCGCCGTGGTCACGGGGGCGTGCCTGGCGATCTGGCCGTCCCATGGATTTTTATTTCCGATATTCATCAGTTTGGCGATGCTGTTCGGCATTCTGTTGATTATCCCCATCGGCGGGGGAGATATGCCGACGGTAATCGCCCTGCTTAACAGTTACGCGGGCCTTTCCGCTTCGGCGATGGGTTTTGTGATCAACAACAAACTGCTGATCGTCGCCGGCGCACTGGAAGGATCATCCGGATTTATCCTTTCCATGATCATGTGCAAGGCGATGAACCGGTCTTTTACCAATGTTCTTTTCGGCCGGATGCAGGTGCAAAAGGCGGCGGCGAAGGATGATGTTTACGGCGGCAAAATAAAATCGACGACCCCGGAGGAAGTGGCCGCCATGCTTGACGGCGCCCGGCGTGTGGTGATTGTGCCGGGATACGGCCTCGCCGTCGCCCAGGCGCAGCACGTGACCGGGGAACTTTTTGAATTGTTGCAGGATCGCGGCGCGGAAGTGGAGTTCGCCATTCACCCGGTTGCCGGGCGCATGCCGGGCCACATGAACGTGCTGCTGGCGGAGGCGGACATTCCGTATGACCGGCTGAAGGAAATGGATGAAATCAATTCCCAGTTTGAAAATGTGGATTTGGTGATCGTTAACGGCGCCAATGACGTCGTCAACCCGGACGCCCGCGACAACGCCTCCAGCCCGATTGCGGGCATGCCCATTTTAAATGTGGACAAAGCCCGTACGGTGGTGGTAGTCAAACGAAGCCTCAGTCCCGGTTTTGCCGGAATACCGAATCCACTGTTCGCCGCGGATAACTGCCTCATGCTGTTTTCCGACGGAAAAAAGGCGGTCGTGGATATTATTCAGGCGTTGAAAAAGGAGTGACGCCCGGCCTGCCGTACATTCGCTAGTGTACCGTCCCGTAAACAACTTGACATATAGATGCTGGCATGGTATGCTTTGTTCATGGCAAATTATGCATCATCGGCACTCTCATGTGATCAGAATCAGCGGATGCGATTGGAGCATCTGGAATCCAGTGGAGCCACACCGCAGAAGATCGCGCTGCGGGCACGGATCGTCCTGCGGGCGGCCGATGGACAGGCCAACTTGGCCATTGCACGAGAGTTAGGAATCAGCCGGCCTACGGTATTGTTGTGGCGGAAGCGTTTCGCGGCCGGAGGCGTGCCGGCGATCATGTGTGATGCTTCGCGTCCCGGACGCCGGAAGGCCCTTTCACCTGAGAGAGTTCAGGCCGTGATCGAGGCGACGCTGCACACGCAGCCGCCGGGCCAGACCCACTGGAGCACGCGGGAAATGGCCCGGTCCCAAGGACTTTCGCGCATGGCGGTGCAGCGTATTTGGAAGCAGCACCATCTCCAGCCGCATCGCGTGGAGACCTTCAAACTCTCGCGAGACAAGCACTTTGTCGAGAAATTGCGGGATGTCGTGGGTTTGTACCTGAATCCCCCGGCTAAAGCCTTGGTGCTTTCGGTGGATGAAAAGAGTCAGATTCAGGCGTTGGACCGTACCCAGCCGGGACTGCCCTTGAAAAAGGGGCGTTGCGGCACGATGACCCACGACTACAAGCGTCATGGCACCACCAGCTTGTTTTCCGCCCTGAACATGCTCGACGGAAAAGTCATCGGTCAAGGCCTGCCGCGGCATCGCTCGAAGGAATTTATTCAATTCCTCACCACCATCGACCAAAACACACCGCCGGAACTCGACTTGCATTTGATCGTGGACAACTCTTCGACGCACAAGAGTCCGCCGGTTAAACACTGGCTCAAGCGGCACGCCCGTTTTCACCTGCACTTCATTCCTACCAGCTCGTCATGGCTGAACATGGTCGAACGCTGGTTCCGGGACATCACCGACAAGGCCATCCGCCGCGGGGTCTTCAAGAGCGTCAAGTCGCTGGTGGCCACAATTCACCAATACATTGACGCCCACAATGCCGCTCCGAAAATATTCACATGGACCAAGGACGCCGACACCATATTGGCAAAGGTTGCCAAGTGCAAAGAAACGTTAGGGACGGTACACTAGA
>JAKBBN010000043.1 GCA_021808485.1 Planctomycetota bacterium
TTCCGATCTAACAGTTCCGGCGATGCCGACAATATGCAATGCCCCGCCCCGCCGAACTGAAATGAAAAAAAGGCGGCATAGGCCGCCGGATTAATCCCGCAGAGACGGCGGAAAATATCGCCTCCCACCTCCGCTGATTCCACCCGCCACCGTGCGGAAATATTCGCCTGATAATTATCCCCGGCGCCGATGTAAGCCAGCGCCCGCTCCACATTGGCGGTAAACTCCCGCAGCTCCGTCCGATGAACCAGCCGCACCGCCGGCGCACGCTGCGCCGGTGGATTTGATGCGCCGCCGCCCGCCGCTTGCAGCCGCGATAAAAGCTCGCCTATCCCGGCCTGTGCATCGCCGCCCTCCGGGGTTATGTGCAGCAGTTGCACGCTGTTTTGACGATGGTCAAACCGGTAATAATCCCGGAATAATTGCCAGCGAAACAGCGGCAATTCCGCCGCCGAGTCGGCAAAAAGCAGCGGCCGTTCCAGCATGACGCCTGCGTCATAGCTGATCCATCCAAGCCAGCCGAATAAATCCGGCAGCGGCGCGCCGGCCGTTATGGGCAGTTGCCGCATGAATAGTTGCCAATGCCGCAATGCATCATGCATACCCATCGGCGATTGCGGAAAGGCGGCCGCGGCCGCCGCCATCGGCGCCGCGGCACGGCAGGTCAGGCGGCATTGGGCGCCGCAACGCACCGCTTCCAGTGTAACCAGGGGGTTATAGGCCAGGATGGAAACAGTGCTTTCATCCAGCAGCAAGGCGATTTCAGGACTCTCCTTTTGGGCGGAAAGAAGCGGGAAAAGCAGCCGGTTGCCGCAGCCGGCGGCCAGGGGAACGGTATGTGAATGCAATTGCAGCGTCATGCCCCGCCAACATAAGGCCGGGTCGCGGACTGTGCCAGCGGCCGGCCGGCGTCAACCTGTTATTTTTACCGTTACCATGGTGGTGTCATCGGTCCGGCGGTTGAGCCCCACAAAACGCCGCGTTTCCCACATCATCTGCCGGCAAATTTGTTCCGCCGGAAGGTGCAGATGCCGCAGCAACGCCTCGCGCACGCGCTGGCGACCGAATTTTTCACCGCCAAAGTTCATCGCATCCGTCAGGCCGTCGGTATATACGAAAAGCACATCACCGGTCTGCAGCTGCACCACTTCCTTGCGGTACACTTCATCCGGCAATACGCCCACCACCATGCCGCCCGCGGTAAGTTCGCGGATTTGGCCGTTGCGCACCAAAAGCGCCGGTTCATGCCCCGCGGTGGAACAGGTAAGCTGGCGGGAGGCGAAATTCAGCACGCCGTACCATAGCGTGACAAACTCATTGCTGCGCGTATCCGCACAAACGGCCCGGTTCACCCGGGCGATAATCTCATCAAGGTCGTAAATATCAATCGCGTGCGCCCGCACCGCCGCACGTACACTGGCCATCAGCAGTGATGCGGGCAGGCCCTTGCCCACCACGTCCGCCACGGTAATCCCCACGCTGCCGGAGCCGAACGGGATAAAATCGTAAAAATCACCGCCGAGTTCAAAGCAGGGAATGTACAGCGCGGAAATATCAAAACCGGCGGCCCGCGGCGATTCCTGCGGAATCATGCGGCGCTGAATTTCCGCGGCAATCTGCACCTGCCGCTGCAATTGCTCGTTTTCCAGCGCCTCCTGCGCCAGGCGCGCGTTTTCAATTCCCGCCGCCGCCTGCGAGGCGATGGATTCCAGCAGCCGCACTTCAAAATCCGTGAATTCCCGCTGCGCGGCGGTGTACACCCGCAGCACGCCGATGGGGTGCCCGCGATACATCATGGCCGTGCACATCATGGAAACGATCCCCTCGCGCCGGGCGTCTTCCGGGTAGGCCACGCGCGGGTCGGTGGCCATATTGCCGATATAAACGGACTTGCCCGCCAGCGCCTCGCGGTCCACGCCGCTATTGCCCAGCGAAATCGGCCCTTTTTTCAGATACGCCGCGGAAAGATTATGCACGCTTTTTATCAGCAGTTCTTCACGGTGTTCATCCAGCAGGCGCAGGGAGCAGGCTTTGGCATCCATGGCGTCGGCTACCGCCGCGGTCACGCGGTCCAGCGTCTGCTGCAAGCCGCGCGCATCGGAAAGCAGCCGGGACACGTTAAACAGCGTGGAAAGTTCCACAATCCGCCGGCGGAGTTGCATTTCCTGTCCGCACAGCCGCGAAATGGCGTTGGCCATAAGGTACAAAAACTGCACGCTGGCCGTTCGCCGCAGCAGGCTTTCCTGGTTCAGCGCTTCCACCAGCGTTCGCACCTGGGCCGGCGGCAGGTTTAATTTTTCCGACAATTCCTTTACGGCCGCGGCCCGCAACGGCGCCGCCTTTGCCGGTTCAATCACAATGCTGCCGAAGCGCACTCCGTCCACCACGATGGGCGCGGAAAACGGCTGATCCAGATCCGCATCCCCTCTTTGGTTGCGCGCCTCGGCTATTGCGGCGGAGCGCGAAACAAAACGCTTGCTCAGCGTGGTTTGTGTCAGCGCCGCCCCTTCCTGGTTTAAAATCGTCGCCTTAACCCCCGCCACGGATGCCAGTGCATCCTGAATATCCTGCAGCGTGGATTGATCAATATAATCCGTCAGGCGCGGCGCGGCCGCCGCGGACCCGGCGCCGGATGCCGTCAATCCTGATCCAGCCGGCGCGGCGGCGGGCGGTTCCGGCGGAATATCCATCCCCGGTGCTTGTACCGTATTTGCAGGCAAAGAATCGGATACGCTCATCAGATGGCTCGCCAATGACGGAAAAACAATGTGCGCCGCCGGGTCAGGCCGCGATCTTCACCCGCGGCAAATCCCGTGCCCGGCCGGCACGGCGATGATTCAACGCATGCAAAAACTGTGCATTGCAATCCGCTCACGGTTTGGCTCCGTGCGCCGCGGGCGCGTGCCCCAGCCATGCCTTGCTTAATATCGCCGGCCATATTCCGCCGTTCCGCCATTTGGCCCATTCATTGAGTATTGCTTTTACCTTTGCCGGTTGGCCGTTCTGATACGCCACGTAAGCCGCAAGGAACGCCCCGGTGGAGCTTTTTTCCTTTAACAATCCGGCAAGATCCTTGTTCACCGCGGTCACGGTGATCGCCGGCAGCATTTTACGCAGGTTATAATGGACGGCCGTCAGTTCGGCATGCCGCTGGAAAACAAATTTCAGATCGTAGGCCGCCGTGCCATAAAGGCCCGCGGCAAGCTCCGCATGCGCCCGGCCGATGATTGCCAGCGGATCGGCCGGATTCACCAGCATCGCCGCCTGGAAGCTGTCCATCGCGCGGACAAATTTTCCCTTTTTCAACGCGACCTGCCCGGCGGCCATCTCTTTGTTAAATTCTCCCGGCGCCGCCCCAACGAGGGAATTCAGCACATGTACTTTTTGTCCGGCCTGCAGCGCCTGCACAACATGGTTCGGAATCAATCCGCTTTCGGCCTTCAGCAGGTTCCCTGTTCCCGGCGCGGTATATTTCGTCGCCTTGCCTTTCGCATGGGACGTTCCCGCCGGGCCGCCGGCAATACTGTTGCGTGCATGCCTCGCGTTAAGCGGTGCAATGGGCAGCCCGGTAATCGGGTCCACGGTCAGCATTTGGGCGCCGGTTCCCGTGGTGGGCGCCAACGTGGTAAGGGACATCGCGGTTTTACCCGGCAGGCCCGGCGCGGTGATAATGGATTTACGGCCCGAAGAAAGTTCCGCGAGCAACCGTTGATATAAATCCGCCGCCGGTCTGCTGTTTGGCGCCACTTGTGAACCCGCCAGTGAATTAATCGGCTGGCCCACCCGCGATATCAATCCGCCGCCCTTCACCTCGCTGCCGACGCGGTTGCCGTGAATGCGGCTGCTGACGATAAAATCATTCGGGCGAGCCGGTTTGTTGGCGTTGCCTTCCACGGCTGATCCATTTTGCCCTTTGCCCGCGGCATGTAAAACGCCGGTTGCATTCGGATTAACCGCTTCCTGAATTCGCACTTGGCGCAGGCCGAAAAGCGAACTCACCGGACTGCTGCCGGTAATAAGCCCGCCATCCGCCGGTCCGGGTGTGAAGTTATACAAGCTGCCGGCGGGCAGGGCGGAACCAAGATCACCGTAAGGCAAACTTGTCGGCGGACTCACCAGGTCATTTGTCCACGGATTGCTTAAGTATGCCGGATTCACCGGCGTGGTTGCAGCGCCCAGCGCGTTCTGCCCCAGCGGCGTGGCGGAAACATAATTCGTCTGACCGTTCACCAATTGACTCGCGCTGAGGCTGCTAATTCCCGCGCTTACCGCATTTACCCGTGATAGTTCCGCCGCTCCCGGCGGTACCTGCGAGTTGACAAATGGCGACTGCGTAAGCTGCGGAATACGCGCATAGCTCGTGCCGCCGCCGGGCAGTGGCACCGGCACCACCTGGTAATTAAGCCGGGCGCCGCCGGAGTTCATCACACCATAGGCGTTGGCATTTTGCGGAACATAGCCCGGAACCGGGTTATTGCTGCCGCCGGAGCCTACCTGATTGCTGGCATCCAGCGATTGGCCCTGCTGTACCTGAACCTGCCCGAAAACCGGCGCCGCAACCAAGGCCGCGGCCATTACCGCACCGGCGGTAACGGCCATGGCCCGCAGTAAAGTCAACCGCCTCGGACCGGAAGTGAATGCATGCATAGGTTTACCTGTCATAAAGCACCTCGCGATTCAGGTACCGCAACGTCCGAATGAAAGACCGGCTGTCCGGGTACCTATAACCATTATATCGGCTCCATCTGCCTGAAAGGTACTATTTTAGAATACCTGACTAAATCAATACGTTTCATTTTCAGTGATAAATCCATCTCAACCGTTTTAATCCCGCCCGGCCATTTGCGGATTTGTCCTCGGTTTCCGGTATGGAAATGATCTCACGGGACGGTCCCATGGGGCAGCCGACGGAAAATTTCGGCTTTACCATTAACGCGAAGTTCACGGGTGCTACGCAAAAATTATCGCAAAATAGCGTGTGTGATTCATAGGGTATGCTGTACTCCATATTTTTCCTGTAAGCGATTATACGATAGCGATTAGTTTTTCCAAATTACCCCGTTTAAATATTACGCCTTTACGTAAAATTTTCCGATAACCGCACCGGAATGGATCACTGCACGGAATTATACCATATATTTTATAATCACGATGCAATAATCCGTAATTTACATTTTAATAATTGTTACTACCGGCAGGTTGTGATGTACCGGATTAATGAATACTGTAGCGCAAAACAGAATCAAACTTCGAAAGGATTTCGCAATGGCGGCAAAAATTCGTGTAACAGTATGGCATGAACATCGGCATGAAAAAACCAGCGAGGCCGTCCGTGCCGTTTATCCGGATGGCATGCACACGGTTTTGGCCGGGGCATTGCGTTCCGCCGGAGATATGGAAGTTCGCACCGCAACCCAGGACGAGCCGGAGCACGGCCTGACGGATCAGGTGCTCGCCGAAACCGATGTGCTGACATGGTGGGGTCACAAGGCGCACCATGAGGTTCGGGACGATATCGTGGCCAAGGTGCAAAAAAAGGTTCTGGCGGGCATGGGCCTGCTGGTGCTGCATTCGGCACATTATTCAAAAATTTTCAATAATTTGATGGGCACTTCCTGCAGCCTGAAATGGCGCGAAGCCAATGACCGGGAAATTTTATGGTTTACCGCGCCGGGGCATCCGATCGTGGCCGGTTTAAGCGATCATGTGGTGATTCCGCGGGAGGAAATGTACGGCGAACATTTTGATGTGCCGGAACCGGATGAAACCGTATTGATCAGTTCATTCACGGGCGGTGAAGTTTTTCGCAGCGGCCTGGTGTACCGGCGCGGCGCCGGCCGGATTTTTTATTTCCGTCCCGGGCATGAAACCTACCCGACCTATTACCAGCGTGAAATCCAGCAGATCATTGTCAACGCGGTGCGTTACCTCGCTCCGGCGGTGGGAAGCGCGGCGCAAACTTACGGCCGCCGCGAACCAATTGCATGAAAAGCCGGCGGCAAAGCCCGCCTGATCCACGCCTTGCTGATTGAGATTTTATTCCAACGACATAGCGCGGACTATTGTTGTGCGCAATATTTTTCAACAATATTAGTAAAAAAATAAAAAAGTGCGCGGAAGTTGCTTCAACTCCATGCGACCTCTGGTTATAATCCCGCCATCTTACATTTTCTGTGCGAATTTCGCGCAGTAAACCCAACCGCGAGCCTGAGTCCAAGGGCATGGCGGCCGGGCGGAAACAAGATTCAGTTAATAACGGAGGAAATGATGCCTGCAAATCAGGACGCACTGTCCGGCGCGAATAATGCCGTTGCCGCACGGCGGGGCAATTATCGATGGATGATCTGCGCCGGCCTGTTTCTGATCACGACGATCAACTATATGGATCGCTTCATGATCTCGCTGAATCAGAAGAATTTGTTTGTGAACCTTCATTTCACCAAGGAACAGTATGGGCATATCATGGCGGCATTCAGCGGGGCATACGCGGTGGGTTACGCCCTTTGCGGCTGGTTTATGGATACGGTGGGAATCTGGATCGGCTTCGCCCTGACGGTCATTGTGTTCAGCGGGGCTGAAATCGGCATGGCCGCGGCGACCACCGTAACCGCGTACAAAATTCTGCAGGGAGTTATGGGTGTGGCGCAGGGGGCTAATTTTCCCGGCGCCATCAAAGCTGTCGGTCAATGGTTTCCCAAAAAAGAACGCGCGCTAACCACGGGCATATTCAATGCGGGCACGAGCCTGGGCGTCGTATTGTCACCAATTATTGTAAGCCTGACGGCTGTATCGCTCGGGTGGCAATCCGGATTTGTCACCGCCGGGCTTATTGGGCTGGCGTGGGTGGCCTGGTGGCTGTGGCGTTACCGGGACCCGGAAAAAAATCCGCGGCTTTCCCCCGGGGAATTGGCCTACATTCGCAGCGATCCACCGGAAAAAGCCCATCGCATTCGATGGTTGACGTTGCTGGGTTACAAACAGTCATGGGCCTTTGTCCTGGCCACCATGTTAACCAGTCCGGTCTGGTGGTTCTGGCTGTTCTGGGCGCCGGGCTTTTTTTACGACAAGATGCACGTGAAGATCAAGCACATGATCCTGCCCATGGTGATTGTGTACGGCATGGCCGATATCGGCAGCATTGCCGGCGGCTGGCTGTCAAGCTGGTTTTTATCCCGCGGCTGGTCGCTGAATGCGGCACGGAAGATGGCCATGCTGATCTGTGCGTTGCTGGTGGTTCCAGTTTTTCTGGCCGCCAAAACAAACGACGTCATTCTGGCGTCCGTGCTGATAGGGTTTGCCTGCGCCGGCCATCAGGGCTTTTCCGCCAACCTGTTTACGATGGCATCAGACACAATGCCCGGCAAGGTGGTCGGATCATTGGTGGGGCTGGGCGGATTTGCGGCATCCATTGTAAGCATGTACGTATCGGATGTGACCGGCTGGTTCCTGCAGGTAACCCACAGTCAATACCTGCTGCTGTTCGCCATAGCCAGCGCCGCGTATATGGTCGCCCTGTTGGTGATCCACCTGATTAACCCGCGATGGCAGGCGGCGCACCAGGTCGCGGACGTTTCCGATGCGCCGGCGGCATGAACGCGGAAAAAATTCCGGGCCGACGGGCGATCAGGCGCCCTTGGTAAGGAACCCTCCATCCACCACAATGGTTTCCCCGGTGGTGAAACTCGCGGCATCGCTGATCAAATAAATCGCCGCGCCCAGCAGTTCGCGCCCATCGCCGAAGCGGGCCATCGGCGTGTGTTTCTTTATCCATTCGCCGCGGGGCGTGCCTTCCAGGATTTTGCGATTCAGATTGGTGGGGAAAAAACCCGGAGCGATGCCGTTGACCCGAATTCCCAGCGGCGCCCACTCATTGGCCAGACCGCTGATAAGCCCCATCACGCCGCTTTTGCTGCAGGCGTAGGCAATAACTTCCGTGAGGCTCATAAACGAACTTACGCTGGCAATGTTGACCAGGCAGCCGCGGCAACCCTGTGCATCCGGCGGCTGGTCTTTCATTACCCTGGCCGCCGCCTGATTCACCACGAAAGCGCCGGTAAGGTTAATGCGGATAATCTGTTCGAAGTCCTCCATGGTGACATCCAGGGAGGGTTGTTTGCGATGAATTCCCGCGGCGTTGACCACCGCATCAATCCGGCCGAAATGCTGCCTTACCTGCTGCATGATCCGGTCCACATCCGCCGGGACGGTAACATTAAGGGCGACCGCCTGGTGCCCGGGACCCATCGCGGCAAGTTCAATCTGCATGGCGCGGACTTTATCCGGATCGGATGAGGCCGCGATCACACAGGCGCCCGCCTGCGCCAAACCAACGGAAATAGCCTTGCCCAAGCCGCTGGTGCCGCCCGTAATCAGGCATATTTTGCCGGTGATATCCAGAAGTTGATGTGTCATAACGTCTCCAATTTTCCGCGACCCGTTGCGCTTGATCCGAAAGCCGGACCTAAAAACGTTTTCAGCACCGGCGGCTAAATTGTCCGCAGCGCCGCTTGCATATACCCCAGGGCATAGGCCATGCCGGCATGCCACGGAGCGCCGCAGGTTAATTGCGGTGCATGATCCGGAATAACCACGCCGTTAAAGCCGTTACGTTTGAGAATGGCCATCACCCGGATGATATCCACATCGCCGTCGTCAATAAAGGTTTCACGGTAACTCGGAACTTTGCCCCGCACATTCCGCAGGTGTACGTACGCGATTTTTCCCTGCCGGCTGAAACGATCCACCGCCTCCAGCACATCACCTTCGGTCATTTCCGCGACCGAACCGACGCAGAATTCAAGTTGATTGCCGGGATCGGAGTTAAGGTCCAACAGCTTTTGATAAAGTTCCGGCTGGTATACCAGGCGCGGCGTGCCGCGAAGCGTCGCAAACGGGGGATCATCCGGATGCAGCGCCAGCACCACCCCGGCCCGGCGGGCCGTCGGCAGTACGTCATCAAGAAACGCCCCGACGCGCCGCCAGAGTTCCGCCACGCTGATGGACGCCATGTTCCCTTCCGGCGCATGGACATCATAAATCATATTCCACACCATGCCGTGGGGAATCGGCGATTGGTCGCATCCTTCCACACCCACCGCCTCGGCGCCGCCGCGGGCAAATGGGCCGCGAATGCGTCCGGCCACCCCGGCCAGACTGAAGTTGTAGCCGATGCAGGGAATGCCGGCCCGGCCGACGCGTTCAATGATCGTTTTTATGCCCTCAATTTGATCGGATCGGCGCGGGCCGTCCAGCAGGATGTCATACCAGTGGGCGGGATCAAAATTTTCCACGGCGGCAATTTGCAACCCCTCCGCCGCGGCCTGTTTAACCAACCCGTCGAGTTCCCGCTGCGTCCAAAGCGCATCGGCACTGCCGGCATAGCCCCAACCGTCCGCCCCGCCCGTGGGTTGATCGCCCGAGGCGCCGGCGGGCGCCCCCTTAAAATAGTCCACCAGATGCGCGACAATATGCGTGCAGCCGCATTGCCGGGCGAAACGGAAATTTTCCGGCGAAAGCGCGTGCCGGTACAAACCAAGACCGAGTTTCATGTTCACTCCCAATATCAGCTGCTGTGCGGACCTGCAATCGCCACGCCGCGGATTATACAAGGCATCGGCGGGATCGCTACACGTCATGCCGCCCCTGAAACCGGAAAACCATTTTATGTTTACGACGGGTGGGACGGCCATTTTGACCTGCACGGATAAACTTCCGCCGAACATGGCAAATGGGACAACAAACTGAAAGAAATTAAATTTTCCCCTTGCTTTCATCGATTTGGTGGATAGACTAATAGTTGTAGCCACCGCAGGTCGCAGCTGTGGATTGTCTGGTACGGCTTCGTACGATGCGTCTTTGACGCGGCCCTGAAAGGCCAATCCAATAGCGACCGCTAAGTGGCCACAGCCGTGATGACAAGCGCCCAATCGGTTGGCGGTGCAGACGTACGGCTGTAGGCTGCTTTCCACACACGCGGTGGCTTTATTTATGCGCCTGATGCGTACCCCCCGCGGTTCCGGTAAAATTTCGCGACTGATAGCAGGAACTTAAACCCGGGCAGGATCATCCCGCCATTTTTATTCTTTTACAACACGCCCAGCGCCCGTCCCGCCGACGCGGCAACAACTTACTGCTGCAACCCCTTAAGTTTTGACTCAATACCGGCAATCGGCCGGGGAATTACTTTTTCCGCCTTTGCCCGTGCGGTATTTCCTGTTGCCCCTGCGGGGTTCGCCACGCCATGAGATGGATGAGACGGTGGATTTGCGGCAGGCGGTTTTGGATTTACCGCGTTGGACTTACTGCGAGCCGGCGGCCGCGGCGCTGGTTTGGTTTTTAACGGTTGCTGATTGTTAAGCGAATACATCAGCACATCGCGCGCAATGTTGACTGCGGAAGCCGGAGTATACCCGGCGATACCCCAGGTATTGGTGCCAAGCAGGCCGCTGGTAATATCAAATCGTGAAAAAATGATTCGCCATTTGCCATGCCATCGCACGCCGGTCAGTCGCGGGCCGGTTAAATTTCCCAGCTTTGCCTGCACAAATTTGCGGTATTTTACACGGGAAACAGGCACGCCACCGGGATAATTTCCACGAATAAGGGTGGACGTCAGTGCAATTTTTTTCAGCCCATGATTGGGAAAAACAGCCTTGGCCAACCGCAAAAATGAGTCCGCGAATACAGGATCGCCGCCGGCCGCATCCACAAACAGCAATCCGCCGTGATGCAGGTAATGCCGCAACGCGGCGATCTGCATCGATGAGAAATCTATTTGCCCCGTTCCCGTCAAATGTGCAATGGAAGTTTTTTTTGCGTGCAAGTTCTGCGGCAGACAGGCGCGAAGCTTGACCGCGGTTGCCCATTGCCGCGCGGCCAATGCGGCAAATCGCGGCCATGCCAGCGGTTCGGGATTCCAATTGCCCCCATATTGAATACAGTCAATTGTCGCGGTTCTTGCCGGCGGAGTTTTCGGCCGCGGCACCGCAAGGGATTGCAGGCGGTTTTCCAGCGGTTCTTTTCCTGTGGCGTACAGATAGATATTGGTCGGCACTTGCCAAAATGCCCGGCGGGTATAGGTCTGGCGTTGCCAGACGCCGCCAAAATCCACCGGGCTGATGATCCATTCATACCGGACACCATTTGAAAGCGCCCAGAAATTAAGCGGTCGCTTCGGATGATACCAGGGCTGCAGATCGTAAATCGGATTGTGAATCGGCAACGACCGGGCCGTATATTTTCCGGAGAAGATTTTGTCGGCGGCGTTCTTCATGGCGCGAAAAAACACCCGTGAATTGCCGTCGGAACTCGTGAAAATAAGCCCGCCGGACTCCGTAAATGTCCGGAGTTTGGCCAGGTCCCGGGGGGTAAAATGCGGATCATGATTGCCGGAAATAAACAAGATCGGCGATTCAAGCCATTGCTGCACGGGCGTGCGGATCGGAAGCACCTGCCAGTTCATGGCGATTTCAAATTCACGCGTGACCCAGGCGCAATAATTCGCGGCGTCAAAGGGACGTGCGTTCCATTGGCCGCTGTAGTGCGCGGAATACTGCAATTTGCTGATAAGCACCGGGTTCAGGCCGCGGGAAAGAATCAGCAGGGCATAGGCGGTGCCAATGTCCGGATCACTGCCGACAAAATCAGGGCTCCAGCTTCCATCAGCCCGCTGGCGCGCCAGCAGATCGGCCGCGACGGCCTTGTACCAGTTGATGCCGCCAATGGTGTGCAGGCCGGCAGCCAGCGCCACGCGTTCATCGCCATACAAGGAGTACAGGTTTTGCGCGCCGGGGTTAAAGTGCCCATTCAACCATTTTAATCCGCGGATCACATGCACCTGCCGCGGTGGGGTCGTGCGTGCGGAGCGTAAAAGAAAACTTTTGGCGATTAACAGGCTGGCGATTCCGGCCGGCGTCATGGTGATCGCATCGCCCGCGGTTGCCCTGAAACTTCCGCGCGGGCCGCGGTTATAATCCCACGTGCCGTCGGCAAACTGTGTTCGCACCCAATGCTCACGCGCCAGCACCCAGTACCGCAATGGGACTTCCATGCCGCTGTCGGCGCAGGCCCACATTCCCAGCACGCCGTATTGGGTATTGGAATTGTCCCATATGCCGCGGCCGTTCAGGCGATCCTGGCCCAGATATTGGGCATAGGTATAGCCCCCTTGCCGATTGATATTGTGCAGCAGATATCGGGCATCCCAGAACAGGGTTTGGCGGTATTCCTTTTTCGCCGGCAGCAGGTTCATCGCATTGGCCTGAAATGATGTGACATAAGTGGCCGGAACACGCAAAGAGGCGACAAATTTAATCGCCGGCCGCATATGTGCGGAAAAAATGAACAACTGCGGAAGATGCAGGCTCTGCCCGACCTGCAGCAGCGATTCCAGGATCAGGGCGCTTTTTCCGCCCTGACTGTTCGGATTCCATGGCACGCCGGCATAGGGCCAGTGTCCGTTGTGTTCATGTGCCAGAAGAAAACGCACCCCTCTGCGGATCGCCCGTTTGACGTCCCGTGAACGAACCTGTAGCGGCCGCACTCCCGGTTGCATGGCCTGCGCCGGCAAACAGACGGAGCTTGAAAGAATAACGCCCGCAACGCCCAGTATCCGCAGCCATCCCGCGAATAAAAAACGCCGCGCGGATTTTTTATCGGCATTGCGGTACATTGCGATGGCTCCAGTCCGCGGAAAACCTGATTCTACAGCCGTGCGGCCCCGGGAGCATCAACTCCACCCGCCGCACTAACGTAACTGATTGCTTTAACGCTGGTGCAAGGCAGAAGTTCGGCGAATATGCCGGCATTAAAGCATTCAAAATCCGCGGATACGGCCCGGGCGGTGGCCAATGCCACACCGAACCCCAGCGAGGCGGGAAGATCCATGCCGCGTATCTGCGCGGCGGTAAATCCGGCCAGTAAATGATCACCGCAGCTCACTGTCCGCACCACGGGCCGCGAGCACCTGGATTGCGCCGTCCATGCGGCGCCGCCGGATTTAAAATCAATCAGCATTGCTCCCTGTGCCCCCCGGCTAATCAGCAACATTTCCGCCATGATAGCGGAATCGCGCAATTGCCGCACAATAACGGCTGGATCGTCGGCAAGCTTAAGACCCATGGCCTCGGACAGTTCGGAGGCGTTGGGCTTCGCGAACCAGACGGCCCGCCGCAGGCCGATCCGCAGCGGCTCGCCGCTGGTATCTAGGGCAATGCGGACCTGCCGGGTTTCCAGCAGGGATAACAACTCGCCAAAATCTTCCGGCTTGATGCCTTGCGGCAGGCTTCCGGCCACCACCACGATATCTCCCGGATCCAGTATGCGCACCAGCCGGTCGGAAAGTTCACGCAGGTCCTGCCCGTCAACGGTAAAGCCCGGCTGCCGCAGATGGGTTTCCCGGCCGCTCGCTGTTTCAATAATGCTCAGGTTTTCACGGGTGCGCCCGGCAACGGTAATCCAGCTGCTGCGCGCCGCACCGGGGGACAACTCCGCCAGACCACGGATAAAAAAATCGGCATCCTGCCGCCCGATAAACCCGGTGGCCAGGGAATCATGGTTCAGCAGCGCCAGCGCACGGCTGACATTGACGCTTTTTCCGGCGGGAATTTCCGCCAGCAATTCAACAGCCAAATGTTCGCCGGGCGTCAGCGCGGCGCAGGAGACGATACGGTCAATGGCCGGGTTCAAGCCCAGCGTGATGATCTGCATAGGTGAACCCTTTTGCCGGACCGTACCGCCGGGCGTGCCGGGCTGGAACCGGCTGCGCCAATCGAATCGCGGTTTGAATCATCCGCCAAAATAATCGCTTAAAATCTTTTCTTTGCAAGTGGTCGGGTTTTCAGCCAGCAGCGCCGGGTCCCTGGTCACGACAACGATGCCGGCCATGGCTCCGGCAAAACCGTGGACCATGGGCCGATGCGCGGGCTGCACGGAATGATGGTACACCTTCTCAAGCATGGCGTGCATGGTGCAGTAGTAATAGTGGACTCCGGGATTTTTAAAAACGGCCTTGAATGTTGATATTTTATGGCCGGGACCCTTGGTGCCCAGCACCATCCCGAAAAGTTTCGTCGGCTTTCCGGTCGCCGGGTTATAGCCTTGAATGGTGTGCGCGCCGGTATCTTCATCCACAAAAATAACGGGCTGGCCGGGCTGAACCGCCACGACCGACTCCACAAAGGCATTAAAGCCGTTCATGTGCACGTAAACCGGAGGAAGCGCGGCGGCGGACGCGGGTGCGGCGGCCGGTTTTTTGGGTGCGGCCGACTGTGCCTTGGCACAGCCCACGCCCGTTATGTTCAAGCCAATCAGCACGGCAAGCATAAGAAGGGTCGCCGCCAGCCCGATGCGGGTTATATGTCTACGATTTTCCGAAACTGCTATACGGGACATCGTACAAACTCCTTATCAATTAAATATCTGAACGGGAACGAAAAAAGCCGTCGGTAATTTCAACTATCAGCTTTATACGCTGAAATCGGCCGGCCGGTTCAACTGTTCAGACCAGGGCGCCGGCACCCTGCGCCGGACGGGTGGCCAGCCATTGGCTGTGAAAAGAGAGAAACCCTACATAAAGATAGCCGGACATGAATATAAACAGAAATGGAATACAGAGCATGGCCCGGCCCGTGGCCAGCGAAATGCCGATGCAGATCATCAGGTATCCGGCCAGCAGCAGTTCCACAAAGGCCAGCCAGCTGGTCCTGGGTCTAAAGGCAACCGCCCTGGATTTCCAGGCATTTTTGCCTTCATCATGATTGATTCCGTACTTCGGCGTGCGGACGAATTCACTTTGATGCCCGAACAGCCCCTGCAGAACGGCCAGGGCATTGCCCAGGCTGATGCCCGTTCCCACCGCCATCAACAAAGGCACAAGCCATATGCACCGCACCCAGTGCTGGCGGATTTCCTTTTGGGCCACCACATAAAATGTGCTGGCGGAAAGCGTAAGCACCGCGAACAGGCAGGTTAACGTAATCCATAGCACCGGCGAATGCGGCGAAAGAATGCTGGGCCCGCCGAAATAAAATGTCGGAAATACCAGGATCGACAGCAGTACGGCAAGCGGATAAGCCGCGCCGGCTGAAAGGTGAAACAGCGCTTCGGCTTTAACCTTCAACGGAAGCGATGAAGTAAGCAACCGGGGGAGAATTTTCACCGCGGTTTGTGCATGCCCTTTGGCCCAGCGGTGCTGCTGCTGCTTGAATGCGGCAATTTCCGGCGGCAGTTCCGCCGGCGAAGTTTCTTCGGAAAGGAACACGATCCGCCAACCGGCCATCTGGGCGCGGTAGGACAAATCCATATCTTCCGTGAGGGTATCGTGCTGCCACCCCCCCGCCGCGGAAATGGCGGCCTTTCGCCATATACCGCCCGTACCGTTGAAATTGATAAATCGCCCGCTGCGGCTGCGGGCGGCATGTTCAATGACAAAATGCCCATCCAGAAAAATAGCCTGGCAGCGGGTTAGCAGGGAATGCCACCGATTCAGGTGCTCCCACCTGGTCTGCACACAGCCGACCTTCGGATCGGTAAAGTAATGAATGGTATTGTGGAGCATTTGCGGCTGGGGGACAAAATCCGCATCAAATATGGCCACAAAATCACCGGTGGCCGTTGCCAGCCCGTGTTCCAGTGCGCCGGCTTTGTACCCCTGCCGGTTGGCCCGGTGAATATATTCCACGTTATAACCCTGGCTGCGCATTTTTTCGCAGGTATTTCGCGCAATCTCCGCCGAATCGTCCGTGGAATCGTCCAGAACCTGGACCTGCAGGAGGTGATGCGGATAGTCCATCCGGCAGGCGGCTTCAATGACCCGGGCGGCAACATACCGCTCATTAAACAGCGGCAATTGCACTGTTATGGCGGGCAAATGTTCAAATTGGGTGGAAGGTGCAGGCTTATTTCCGGATTTGCGGTAATATAATATGACTTGCCAGTAGCGGTGCACGCCGTAAATGGTCAGCACACCCATCGCAAGCAGGTAAAGGGTGTTGAATGTAAAAGCCAGGATCGATTGCATCCGTTTCTGTACCTTTCCTGACCCTCTCCATGCCGATTGAAATCATACAAATAATGCATGAAGGAACCGGCCAATCCATAAATTAGAAGACGCCTCATTAAATCCTGCGCCAAGTGTGGAGTTTAAGGCGATAGGGTGCTGCGGTCAATCCATCGCGATAGTGAAATATTGCCAAAATTTAAATCGCGCGAATCCGGCAACGACCGGCAACGAATGGTTTTTTTTCGGCGATACATATGTCGCGGACTCATCATCGCATCGCCATCATGCCATTGCGGCCCGGGCCCGCAATGGGCGGGTCTATCCAACGTCGGAATTGGCCCCAGCCGATGAGTATCGCTACAATCGGGTCAGTTTACCCGGCAGGGGAAGGCGGCGCCATGCGGCCAACGGATCAAAATCGAGCACAGGAATCAGGTGTTTGAACGAAAAACGTCATGAAAAGACAATTGTGCGGGGGTCCGCATCAAAATTGCTGGCGGTATTGCAGGTCACCCGCGCCGCGCTGGCGTTTACCGCTGTGGCCGATGCCTGGACTCTGCTTCTATTAAAAATACCCGACCAACCCGCCCCGCCCCATTTGCCGGAGGAACTTGGCCTGACGGCGGCGGTGTCATTTTTGCTTTACTGCTTCGGCATGTCACTCAACGATCTTCTGGATACACGGCGCGACCGGCTATTCGCTCCCTGGCGGCCGTTGCCCAGCGGCAGGCTGTCACCCGCCGCGGCAATTGTGCTTAGCTTATTGTGTCTGCTGGGGGCACTGTTTTCCGCCGCGCTATTGGCCATGTATCAGACGGGCTTTCTTGTACCGCTTTCCTTACTGATGGCGATTGTCGCCGCTGGTTTAATCGTATTTTACAACGCCGTGGCCAAGTTTTTGGGGGCGGTGGGGTTGGTGACATTAGGGCTGGTGCGGGCGGTCAACAGTTTAGTGGCGCGGCCGGAGAGCCATTTTATGCTGCTGGCCATGTTTCTGTTTACGCACATTACGGTGGCCGGCATGGCGGCCTACCATATGGAATCCAAGCGTCCGCGGCTGAAGTTCCATGATGTGTGTATTGCGGCAGGGGCACTCCTGGGGGTCAACGGGCTCATGCTGGGCTGGATGGCGTATCACGGCTTATGGAACAACTGGCTGCTGCACATGGCTGAAGGACCGGGCCTGGTAACGCTGGTCTATTTTGGGTGGGCGGTTTTCCGGTATTGCAAACCATGGCCGAATCGCCGGACGCAGGGGCAACGCGTCATCCTGGCGGCAATGTTTTTTCTATTTGTGTATGATGGCTCGCTGTTGCTGGCAAATGGACAGCGCATGGCGACTTTGTTGATCGCGGGGTGCGGTATCTGTTCGCTCATCGCGTTTTATGCCCTGCGGCTGGCGGGCAAAGGATTAAGCATTCGCCCGCAATACCGGGTAACGCGCGAAAGCCGTCGAGTTCGCTAAAAAGCGGGCACCCGAAAGAAGCCGGCGAAACGATTCTGGAGCGGGTGTATAAATGTAAGCGGCACTGCATCAGGCCATGCTCGCTGACGTTAGAAAGGTGGCGGGATCCGCGTGGAAAAGGGGGCATGGATCCGCGCTGTTTGAGACTTGGGCGATAACATAAGGGAATTACGTGAAAATCCTGATAATTGGTGGTACGGGTCTGGTTTCCAGGCCGCTGGCCTCTACGCTGGTGCGGCAGGGCCATCATGTGACGGTGTTCAACCGCGGCAAGACCGGCCTCAAGCACGACGCTCCAATCGACACGATCCGAGGCGACCGGAACAATCTTGGCGAGTTTCAACAGATCATGGCGGGGCGGGAATTTGACGCGGTCATAGATATGATCTGTTCCACCACCGCACAGGCACAGTGTGATCAGCGTGTGTTTGCAGGCCGCACGGGACATTTGATTTTCTGCTCCACGGTGGCAGTGTACGGGAATACCCAAACCAACATTCCCACTACGGAGGGCCATATTCCAATTCCCATCAGCGCCGCGGCCAAGGAAAAACTTTCATGCGAGCGGGTGTTTATGGAGGCACAGCGCAGCGGCCGGCTGAATGTGACGATTTTTCGACTTGGTGAAACGTTTGGACCGGGCTCACCGCTTCTGGACAACCTGGGCCCGGCCAGCGGATGCATTGAACGGCTGCGGCGGGGGCTGCCCGTGGTGATATGCGGGGATGGCAACGGACTCAAGCAATCGCTTTATTGCGAGGACGCCGCGCGGGCCATCGCTTTGGCGGCGGGAAATCGCCGCACCTGGGGTGAAATTTACAACCTTACCGGTCCGGACATTATCACCTGGGACCAGCATACGCAAAAGATTGCCGCGGCCATCGGGGCCCCGGTCCCGCGTATTTATCACATTTCAACGGATATGCTGCTGAAAATGGCCCCGGGCCGATACCCGATTCTTGCCGAATCGCACCGTTTTCACTGCGTGTATTCCGGTGACAAGTTGCGGCGCGATCTTCCGCAGTTCAGGCACGCGGTGCCATTTGACGAAGGTGTCCGGCGCACGGTGGCGTGGATGGATGCCAATCCGGCTTTGCTGCCTCCATCGCGACATTCGGATCATGATCGCTGGATAAGCCGTTTTGACGCCGTGACCGATGGCATTCGAGCGGGCAACGTAGCAACACAATAATTGTCAGGAGCGGCGGAACAGATGCTATCTGCGGGCCGAAACATGATGAAAAACCGACTGTTTGCGATGAAAGCGGCGAGCCTTGTGACGGTGATGGCGGTTGCAACCGCGGCTTCAACCGCCCACTGCGCAAATATCGGGCCGGGATGGCCATATCGGCGGCCGTTATACGTGAATCTTGCCAGATCATCGGCCCCCGGATCGGCAATGGCCTGGGCCACGATTTATACCAATAAAGCCCGCCTGCCGGATGGGGCGGACCTGCGGGTGACAACGGCCGGCGGGCGGCTGGAACCGATGCGAATACTGCGGATTTCCCCCAAAGACAGCGAAGTGCGAATCGCGTTTGACGCGCCGGTGGCGGGCAAATACTGGGTGTGGTGGGGCAATCCATCACCGGGCGCCAAACCGCCGGCATTGAAAATTACCCGCGGTGTGCTGATGCAGATATACCAGGGCCGCGGGCCGGTGATCCAGACGCGCCGCATGCTGCGGCAGGGGTTTAAAAATTCCCCGTTGATCGGCAGCTATTTTATTCCATCCATTTTTCAACGCTACAATCCCATGGGGCCGGTGAACAATGATCTGATACGCTACCGCGGCATGCTGCATATCGTGCGACCGGGCCGTTATGTAATGGCATTTGATGTGGATGGCGCCGGCTATGTGGACATTGACGGCCGGCCCGTATTGCAAAAACGCGGCCTGGGCTGGATGCAGGGAAACGTTCGATTCAAGCGGGCCATCAACCTGACCCGGGGTTGGCACCGGGTGGAAGTGGGGCAATACCACCGCTGGGGTCCCAGCGGCGTGGCCCTGGACTGGCGGTACCCTGGTGAACGGTATTATTCGCCGGTTCCGGTCACTGCGTTCGCTCCCATTGCCGCCGCCCGGGCCGGCGCACTTCGCAAAACAGCCGGCGGCTATGCCGCTGATTTTTCAATAAGCCCGCAGGCTCAGATATTTGTACCCGCCTCGCATTATTTTCAGCGGTACACATTTTCCGCCCTGGTTCCGGCCAGCTTTTCCCCTTCGGTTCATTGGCGATTTTCCGACGGCCAAAAAGCGGACGGCCTGCAGGTGAATCATGTCTTCCTGACTCCCGGCCTTTACACCATTTCCATGCGGGTTCACCAGGCGGGGCAAAACTTTCGCACCTCCATGCGAATAAGGGTTAAATCGGAACTGTATTCACTGTTTCCATTCCCCCCCGCCGACCCGGCGGTTCTCACGGCCAACATACTCAATTCCTACAGCCTTGGGGGGCTTAGCGTTGAACAGCTTTACCGCGGTGTGGAGTTTTTTCACCGGTATAACACCTATCATGGATTGACCCGCTGGGCGATGGCCTGGGCCGCCGCAAAGGACTATCAAAATTCCGCGCAGGTAGCCAAGGGGGCCGGCCTTATTGCCCGCGGCCTTATGGCCAGAAACCAATTCGCCCAGGCGGCGAAGGTTTATTACCTGGTATCGCAAAAAAAAGTGTCTCCGCAGGTTCAGGCCATGGCCCTGCAAAGATACGCGGTGATCACCTGCGACCACTCCAATGCGGCGGCCGCGGTGCTTTCAAAATTGCAGGCCTGGTATCAACAGCACGCCGGTGCGAACCCGGCCGTAAAACGCCGGATTTGCGCGGCCCTGGCTTATGCGGCAATCGGCGCCGGAAACGGAAAATTGGCGAAGAAATTTGTGCAGGCCTCCGGCGGCCCGGGCATGGCCTATAGTGCGGCGGAAATACGGCAGGGTGTGCTGGCCAGAAATGTGGAAAGTTATATTGAATCCAACCATCTGCGAACGGCCCGCCGCCTCCTTAACGAATGGGATACGGATTTCCCGCAGGCGGTGCTGAAAGGCTACACGCGGCTGCTGCGGATGAAACTGCTCCGACATTCCGGCCATCCAATGGCGACAGTGCGGATGGCCATTGCCTATGTCAACGCGGAACCAAAATCGTTTTACGCGGCGCAAATACTTTACGAGGCCAAGCAGACGGCTGACAATGCCGGCCATCGCAACCAGGGATTGTTGATTTTCGCCAAGCTCAAACAAAATTACCCGGAATCGCCGTATGCCTATAAAAAATGAACGTGCGATTTAGCCGGGAATGCCGCCGGTTAACTGCCGGAGGGCTTCCTGATATTTCCGCAGCGTATCGGCGACAATTTCCGGCGGCAGCGCGGGGCCGGGAGGCTGTTTATTCCAGTTGAGCGTTTGCAGGTAATTCCGCAGATACTGTTTGTCATAACTGCTTTGATCCCGGCCGGGCCGGTAGCTGTCCGCAGGCCAGAACCGTGAAGAATCCGGAGTAAGCACTTCATCAATCAGGATTGGATCTGCATCCCCGGGCAGCATGCCCCATTCAAATTTGGTGTCCGCGATAATAATACCACGTGAGGCCGCAAACTCCGCCGCCATTTGATAAATACGGATGGAACGATCGCGAATAAGCTCCATCCGCTGCCGACCGGCGATATCCGCGGCGACCGCAAAGGTAATGCTTTCGTCGTGGCCGGCGGCGGCTTTCGTGGTTGGGGTGAAAACCGGCGAAGGCAGCTTTTCACACATTTGCAACCCGGCGGGAAGTTTTACGCCGCACACCGCGCCGGTGCGTTGGTATTCATTCCATCCGCCGCCGGCAATATACCCCCGGACAATGCATTCGACGGGAATAACTTCGGCCTTTTTGGCCAGAATGGAGCGCCCGGTCAGTTGGGGGGCGAAAGGCAGCAGGCCAGCCGGAAAATCACCGCATTCGGTGGCAATAAGGTGATGGCGGGCAATCGCGGAAATCCGGCGAAACCAGAAATTGCTCAGCGCCGTCAAAATTCTTCCTTTTCCGGGGATCGGCGTGGGCATGATGACGTCAAACGCGCTGATGCGGTCGGTGGCGACGATAAGCAGGGCATCTCCAAGGTCGTAAACATCCCGTACCTTTCCCCGGCGAACGGGGAAACCGGGAATTGCAGATTCCATCATGGCCGGAGTTTCGGGCGGCGTCGGGGTGTTCACACGGATTCCTTTTTGCATGAATACAAGCGGGCGGGCCGGCTTAAACCGCCGATGGCATCATCCGCCGCCGCGTATTGTAATGCCGCGCCGACGATGGCAATACCGCCGGGTCCGGCCGATGGGCCGGCGCAACACCGGGACCGAAGGCATGAAGCGACCGTCAGCCATGTTTCCGGACATTCGCCCCTAGGGCTGAAAATGGAGGCCGAAGCAGCCCGATCCCGGTCAGGTGCGCACATCTTCCAGCAGGCTGATGGAGGCTATGATCTGCTTGCGGACAACAACCGTGGCACGGTTGGTCCGCACACCGAGTTCCCGGGCCTGGGCTATGTAGTATTCCTTGGTAGAGCCGCTATCCTGGGTATCATGGACGTCGGCTTCGTGCAGGAGCAGAACATCTGCGTGAAGATCGCCCAGTGTGCCGATATAAATAAGAGGTCCGGGCGTATCCAGGATGACAATCCTGCCACGCCATTGTTCCAGAGGGTCTAAGGGAGCGGCGCGATCCATCAGCATCCTTTCCGCCTGCATGTTGAGGCAATGCGACGGGAAGATTATAGTGCCTGTTATGGAAACCGGCAGGTTCAGGTGAACAGCTGAAGTTGCAGGGTTAAACAGGTCCGGCGGACCGGTGCGGTGCGCTTCTGCCTCGCAGCTGCCCGCCTTGGAAAGTGCTTTTGAAAGGAATCGTCCATGGCGCGAGTTGCTCAGCCTTTGATGCGGAAACGGGTCTTGCTGATTCCAACCATCATGCGGGGGACATCCGGCGGGCCGGCATGGCGGCGGCTGGCCGGCGGACTGTTTCTGGGTGCGATTTTCTGCACGGCATCGCAAAATATCTGCCTGGCGCAAACATTTGATCAGAAAATAGCCGCCCGGGAAGCGAAATTATCCCCGAATGATGCGGTGGGACGAACGAATATCGCCCAGTTGCTTTACAACCATAAGGAATACCGGCGAGCGCTGGCGGAAGTTAATGCGGCGCTGGCGATTAACGGGCAATTGCAGGATGCGCAACTTCTCCGGCGGCTGATTCTACGAAAATTGCCGGCCGCCGGCGCCGCCGCCACCGTTACCCAAAATGCGCCTGCCGCGACCAATCCCGGGAAAAAGCATAAATTGCTGACTCTCAAGCAAATATACCTGGTGCGGCTGTGGGAGTTGACCCGGCATGAAACTGCCCCGCTGCAGGCGGTGATTCTGGATCGGGCTAAAACACTGAATAAATTCTGGCATCAGGACATACTGCTGAACCCCCGCTATCAAAATCCGCCGCCGACCCGCGTGCAATATGAAACCTTCAAAAGCCCGACGAATCTGAAACGCCAGATTGAACTGATGCGCCGGTTCGGCTCGCCGTCAATATGGAGCAAAATTGAAATTCAAAGCGACCCGGACGATATGCGGACCTTCCGCACTTCCGTTCAGCCGTTTGTGCTGCAGAGCTGTTCAACCGTCGGCTGCCATCGCGGGCAGGATTTTCCCGGATTCAAGCTGTTTGGAGCGGCCGGCGCGCCGAATGTGCGCCAGACCTACACCAACTTTTACATCCTGACGCATTATACGTACAAGGGTCGCCCGCTGATTGACCAGAACAACCCGCGCATGTCCCTGATACTGCAATATGTGGCCAATCCGGATGTGGCGGCATACCGGCACCCCGGGAAAAAGGGCGGCCCGGTGACACGCCGGGTAAATGTAACGAAGATTGTCCACTGGATTGAATCCCTGCGGTATCCGCAGCGCAATTACGGTTTCACCTATGAATTGCCCAAGCCGTCGGCAAGGCCGTAACGGCGCCGCGCCATGCAAATTTCCGGGTGGCTCTCCGGCGATCCGGCGGCGTCAAGCCCACGGGTTGCGTTCCGCCGCCGGACCTTACGGATTTTAAAACGATTCCGTTTGTGCGGAAATCAGGTGGTTGGCGGCGGTAATCAACAATTGATTCGCCCGCGACAGTCGCGTGATCCGTGCGGCCGACCGCCCAGTGATACCATGCATTTGGCCATGGCGGCGCCGGAATCCGGGCTTAAATTCAGGAGAATTCCATGCGATATTCCTGCCGCATCGCCGCGTTCATCGCCATTTTTCAACTGTTGAATATCGCGGCGTCCGCCGCCGGGCAGACGGTGGGCGGGGTTCCGGGATTGGGCAGCCCATTAAGCGGATTGCCGCTGGAGCGAACCGGGACCGCCAGGCATGCCGGCAGTTGGGATCGCAACGGCCGCAATAACGATTACCGCATCATTGCCCCGGGACAAAGCCTTGTGCTGCTTAACTACCATGGCGCCGGCATTATCCGCCGATTCTGGTGCACATTTCCGGGCAACAAACGCGTGCGATGCCAATTGATTTTGCGCATGTACTGGGATGGTGAAAAGCATCCGAGTGTGCGCGTGCCGCTGGGCGCGTTCTTCGGCGTGGGGTTTGGACGCCGGGTGGATTATAAATCCGCTCCGCTGGAAGAAACCAGCGGCGGTTACAACTGTTTCTGGCCGATGCCATTTCATAAATCCGCATACTGGACGATCACAAATGAAACCAATCAGACCGTTCGCGGGTTCTACTGGAACATTGGTTTTGACACCTATAAAAAAGTTTCCAGCCGGATGCTGGAGTTTCATGCCCTGTGGCGGCAGGAAAACCCCGTACCCGCCGGTAAAAACTATGTCATTCTTAATACAACCGGGCGCGGGCAGTATGTGGGAACAGCCCTGTTCATGCAAAACCTGCAGGACCGCGGGCTGGAGTTTCTGGAGGGTAATGAGATGGTCTATATTGATGGACATAAAAAGGAAAATTATTACCAGGGCATCGGCCCAATAAAGCCCGGACAAATTCGGCCGGCCATTGAAGGCACCGGAACCGAGGACTATTTTTGCAGCGGCTGGTACTTTAGAAATGGGCCATATAGTGCGCCCTACCACGGCTGTGTCATAAAAGATGTCAAGCGGGGCCGGATCAGTGCGTATCGATGGCATATTGAAGATGCCATACCGTTTAAAAAATCCATCCGCTTTACGATACAAGTTGGACCGACGGACAACGTTCGCGCCGCTTATTCTTCCGTTGCGTACTGGTATCAGACCCAGCCGCATCCGGTTTACCCCAAACTTCCGCCGGCCGCGGCGCTGCTGCCGGTCCCCCCGCCTCCCCGGCACAAATAATGGTTTTTTGGAAACGTAAGGCCGCCGCCTGACCACGCGAACGGAACGGATCAGCCAACGGCAGCCGGGTGCCGGGTGCCGGGAATCGCAAAAAATCGGCGGAAAACGAAAGTGTGCTGCTGACGCGGCAGAAATCGCGGCGTGCTTCTAATGTATGTCCATTATCCAAAATCGGAAAAAGCAGGGTAAACGCAGTTCGGCATAGGGACGCATTCTATTCGTTTCGCGATGCGGAACACCGCCGCCCGTGCCAATTGCGCCGCCCACCGGCGCGATTGCGTACGGCATCAGCCACCATTTGCATGGTCCGTTGGTTCAGCGGACGGTGCCGACGTCTTCGCTGGCCATTTTAATGGTTCAAGGCCTTTCTGCCTTCGCAGGGCATTGGCCTTCCTGAAAACCTCAGGCATTTTATCCCACGGTATCCATTGCGCCGAAGCGTCGCCAAAACCGATGGTCTGCCCAAGACCGTAGTTCCGCCCGGGCCGCTCGTAAATGACAATATCGCTTCCGCTGGCGTTTTCGCTAAAACCGGCCCCCGCATAGACGTAATCGCAATGGTCCCGAAGAAGTTGCGACATCTGATACAGTTCGTCACTGGTGGGATGCTGTGAAAACCGGAAATTGGACAGGTCGGCGGCCGATTCGCGCGAGAAAGGATAAATAAGGTACTTCGGCGGAATTTCGCCCTGGGCCACAAGTACTGTCAGGCTGGGTGGAAACCGCCCTTTGTGATTCTTGGCATAAGCAATGCAGGCCCTAATCATTGCCCGCTCATTTCCGGCCGCCTCCTGCCTGAATGTAATCGTCAGCGGCACATACGGTTGGCTGATCAGTTTTAAAATCAACGCGGGCAATATGAGACCCAGCAGGCTAACTAGCGTTCCTGCAACCGCCAATCGGTGTCTTGCCACCGGCTTGAGTGCCGTGATACTCACCAGCAGCCCGCAAAATCCGAGCAAGCCCATCCATGCGCTTAAAATCGCAAAAAGACCCAAAATTGCAAGAACAAACCCGACCACCGCAAGGTTATTGCCGGCCGTGGAGGCCATGACCGCTACAGACGGCGCATGCGTACCATCATTCCCCTTGGCGGCCGTAGCCTTTTCCGACCGTAATGCGCAGTGCGAGCATAGGGCCTGGTCGCCGACAATTTTGCCCGCCTCGTCACCTTTCACCTGCCGCCCGCAGATTCTACAATTCGACATAATACAAATCTCCTTACGGAATCCCTGTTCCGGAGCGCCTGGCATATCATCGAATTTCCACAACAAATCCCGTCCATTTTGTGCATTCATCACAATCCCCGGCGGTCATCTGCACGAGGTCTGCGACGGGATTTCGGGCCTTGACTAATGGCTACCGATGGCCACGTTAATCACATGATTATTCTTGAACACGACTCCGTAGCTGTAGGGTTCCCATCCAAATTCATTGGAATAATCGAAAATAACCTGCCCGGGTGCGGCTGGGCGTATCGCATCGGGCACCCCCAGCCGGCTGACAACCTGCACCGTTGAAAGTCCTTTGAGCCGGGCCAGCGTAATTCTGGGATCCGGACCGGAATACCAGTAGAGATAAAACGCGCACGGCAGGAACAACGCCAGCAGAATCCACCTCCGCCGTAACCGCCTTCGTTGCGGCGTTCCCTCCGGATTTGCCGGCGCGGGGCCTACGCTTAAGTCATCTGCCATTTTCAATCTCCAGCCGGGGATATTGATCTACGAATCGAATAAAATCGCCTGCGACGTTTACTTGTCGGTAGCCCGACCGGTGTAATGGCCCCATCGCCACGTAAGCGAAGGCTGCTTGGCAGCCTGCACGGACGGCATCCGTTATTGAC
>JAKBBN010000044.1 GCA_021808485.1 Planctomycetota bacterium
TCCGTGATCGGCTATTGAATTTGCGGATCATGGAAGAGATAACCACGGCTACCTACGCGGCCAAGGATACCGAATTGCGGGATCGCCTGGTTAATTTGGAATTGCAGTTACAGGCCCAAGGCCGGGGCCGGGATGAACACGGGGATTTGGCTATCAAAGTGTTTGAACTTTCACAAAGCCTGAAAGATAAATGGCTTACAGCAGAAAGTTGTGAAAAGCGGCAACTGCTGGAAATTGTTTGTTTGAACTTGACGTTAAAAGAAGAAAACCTTGATTTTTCAATGAGAAAACCGTTCGATGTTCTCGCCAGCGGTCTGATTCCGCCAGATAATCGGGGCGACAGGATTTGAACCTGCGACCCCCTGGTCCCAAACCAGGTGCTCTAGCCAAGCTGAGCTACGCCCCGTAAACACGCCGCAATCCGCCGTGCCCTTAAGCACACGGTCCGGCATAGAAAGAACCGGAATTTAAGTCTACAGCAGGTCCGGCACTTTTACAAAGCCGTGCCGCGGACGGGAAGATATCGGATGGAGTTTTTTCATTCCCCTTTGCCTGAAGTGCCGCCTTCGCGTAATATGTTTCGTTCCTCGTAATCGCCCGCACGGCGGCCCGCAAGGCCGAGCCGACGAAGATTATGGATTATAAAAAATCATGCGGATGAATAAAGCGAAGCGCAATGAATCGACTGATCTGGATTGATGGCCAACTTTTACCCCGTCTGGAAGCCCGAGTAAGCGTGTTTGATCATGGGCTGTTATATGGCGACGGCGTATTTGAAGGAATACGGCAATACAACGGACGCATACTGCGGTTGGATGCCCATCTTAAACGGCTTTTTGATTCGGCCAAGGCGATCCGGCTGGATATTCCGCTGACTGCCGCGGACCTTGGCCGGGCGATTGAAGAGACCATTAAGGCCAATCATCTGACGGACTGCTACATCCGCGTGGTTATCACGCGGGGGGTCGGGCCGCTGGGCATATCACCCAGCGGATGCCTGAAGCCGACGATCATCATCATCGCCGATACCATTTCACTGTATCCGGCGGAAATGTACGAATCCGGCATGGCCATTATCACCGCGGCCACGCCGCGCATTTCAACGGCGGCACTGTCGCCGAAAATCAAAAGCCTGAATTATCTGAACAATATCATGGCCAAATGGGAAGCGATTGACGCCGGCGTGCCGGAAGCTGTCATGCTGAATCAGCAGGGCTTTGTGTGCGAATGCACCGCGGATAATATTTTCATCACGCGGGGCGGCAAACTCATCACACCGCCGGAGGAAAGCGGCATTCTTATGGGGGTCACGCGCGGGATTGTTCTGGAGCTTGCGGAAAAAGAGGGCTTAACCGCGATGCAGCAGAATCTTACACGTTATGACCTGTATACCGCGGACGAATGCTTCCTCACCGGCACCGGGGCGGAAATTATCCCGGTTACCAGCATTGACAAGCGAAAAATCGGCTCCGGTGCGGCCGGTGATATCACACGGCGGCTGATTGCGGCCTTTCATGAATTTGTCCGCAGGAACTGACCCGGCCATTCTCCGCGGCAACGCCCCGGCCATGCCATACCCCCCTGCCGACGGCTGAATTCAGGTGACAGCCGGGCGGCGAGCCGCCCGGCTATCAACCCCGTTGCAGGCAATCCATTAATTCCTTAAAACCATCCGGTCTTGATCAGGATCAATGAGCCCGTACCGATGAACAGCCACAGCAGCACGCCCTGCACCATGGGCCGTATGCCCACGGCGGCCAGCGTTTTGCGTGACAAACCCGCACCAATTAAAAACAGCGTAACCGTAAGGCCGATGTCCCCGAAGCGGGAAATATCCGGCGAAATCGCGGCCATCCCGGGCAAATAGCTGCGAAGGACGCATGCCAGCAAGAACAGGCCGATAAACCACGGAATGTGCTTTTTGCGCGGTTTGGTGTTCGTCGCATCCGCCAGGCCGGGATTTTCCACGGCGCGCCGGCGGTCTTTACGGTCCATCAGCCAGGCCACGCCGAATGACAGCGGCACAATCCAAAGCGCCCGTGAAAGCTTGACGGCCGTGGCCGTGGTAAGCGCCACGGGTCCGTAGCCGCCGGCCGCGGCCACCACCGATGAAATATCGTGGATCGCAATTCCCGCCCACACGCCGAACTGCGTCTGCGATAAATGCAGGGCATGCCCGAGCAGGGGAAACAGATACAGCGCCACGGCATTAAGCAGAAACACGGTGCCCATGGCCAATGTCATGGAGCTTTCGCCGGCGTCGATAACCGAGGCGACCGCGGCAATCGCCGATCCGCCGCAGATAGCTGTTCCGGTTGAAATAAGCAGCGACGTTTGCGGATCAATCCGCAGAAGCCGGCCGAGCAAGCGGCCCACCAGCAAGGTGGCGGCGATGCTGATGGCGGCGAATACCGCGCCATGCAGGCCCGCGGCAAGCACCGCCTGCAGATTCATGGTAAGGCCGAGCATCACGACGCAAACTTTCAGCGCCCACATCGCCGTGCGATGGCCCAACTTTCGCCATGGATTATCCAATGCCAGTGCCAGGATCATCCCCAGGGCCAGAGCCACGGGCGGAGTAATCAATCCGGTGATACACAAGCCCAGCGATCCGGCAAACAGGGCGACGCGCAACGCGGCGACGGCCGGAACCGTTTTCACCGCCGCATCGGCATGGCGCCCCGCGGCGGCTTTCCCCGTGCGGTCCGGCGTTACCGGACTATCCGCCGTGGAAGTTTCCAATAAATTAAAAGGATGATGAATCACTGCGGCAACCGCTTCCGGTTTCCGGTCATCGGGTAAATCCGTCATTGTTTCCATTGGATACTCACTTACTTTATCGCCATGCCATCTGCCATGCATTTTTCCGCATGGCGGCGAACCACGCCGCGGGAAACGCCCCCGCGGATACACAGAAAATAGGCCAGGAAATGCAATAACACAAAGATATTCTATTTATGCAATCAATATGTTATACTTATATCATGAACAGAAATCATCTGGCTATTTTCTATGCCGTGGCCCGCAGCGGCAGTTTCACGGCGGCGGCGGAACAACTCAGCACCAGTCAACCGGCGCTTTCCATGCAGGTAAAGGAGCTGGAAAAACGGGTTGGCGTAAGGCTGCTGGAGCGCCTGCCGCGCGGCGTGCAACTCACCGATGCGGGCAAAACACTCTTTGAATATGCCCAGCGCATCGCCGCCATGGAAGCCAGCGCAATGCAGGCCATGAGGGATATCCGCTCGCTGAAGCAGGGGGCGATTTCCATCGGATGTTCACTGACCATCGGCACCTACCTGCTGCCGGATCTGCTCGCGGAATTTCGGAAAAAACATGGCGGCATCCGCACGGAGGTGCGCATTGCCAACACCGCCGCCATTCAAAACCTTATCGGCGACGGGGTGTTGGACATCGGCCTGACGGAGGGTTACCTGGACGATGAACTGCTGGAGGGAAATATATTTCAGAACGACCGCCTGATACCCGTGGCGCCGCCCGGCCATCCGCTTATATCCCGCAAATCCGTAAGCCTCAGGGATTTTGCGGAATTTCCGCTTATTCTGCGAGAACAGGGTTCCGGCACCCGCGCCGTACTGGAAATGGCGGCAATGCGGGCGGGTGTAACCCTGACACCGCTGATGGAACTCGCCAGCCCGGAATCAATCAAGGCTATGGTCATTGCCGGGAACGGAGTGGCCGTGATGTCCGAACTTGCGGTCCGGCTGGAAATTCAGACCGGGGCGCTCTACCCGCTTGAGTTAAGCGACTGCCGCCTGCATCGGCCGTTGCACACGGTGCTGCGCCGCGGCGGCGTTGCCGGCCCGGCACTCAGGGCATTTATCGCCCTGCTGCCGCAAATGCCGGCCGCGTCCGGCGTGCCGGGCAAGCGGCGCAAATCCGGCAGTGCACCCGCCTGACGCACGTTGATGACACGCCGTGACTACCGGGGAACTTTAACGGCGAAACCCCACCGGGCGGTCCTTTCCCATAAACGGTTAAAACCGTTATAACTTGCCGACTGCCGCGGGCGGGAAAAACGCCCGCAGCGCAAGCGGCGGACCGAAATGCAGCCGGTAAGGCGTGCCCGGGCCGCCGGTATCACACGATGTAAGGAACTTCATGGAAGCAGGAATCGTCGGATTACCCAACGTAGGAAAATCAACGTTGTTCAACGCCCTGACGAATGCCGGGGCGCTGGCGGCAAACTATCCTTTCGCCACCATTGAACCGAATGTGGGCGTGGTGGCGGTGCCGGATGCGCGGCTGGAACAGATCCGCGCGTTGATAACCACGGAAAAGCTGGTGCCGGCATTGCTGCGAATTGTGGATATCGCCGGGATCGTGCGGGGCGCCAGCACCGGGGAGGGCCTGGGCAACAAATTTTTGTCGCATATTCGGGAGGTGGATGCGGTTTTGCATGTGGTGCGCTGTTTTGACGGCGGCGACATTCTGCATGTGGAAGGGAATGTTGATCCACTGCGCGATATCGAAACGATTGATACCGAACTGATGCTCGCGGACCTTGAAACACTGGAAAAATCGCTGGACAAAACCCGCCGCAACGCCCGCGCCGGTGATAAGGATGCCGTCGCCCAGGCAGGTGTCATGGAAAGCTGCGCGGAGGCCTTGAAAGCGGGCCGGCCGCTGCGAACTTTGGCGGCCGGGTGGAAGCCGGAGGATAAAAAATTGATCGCCGGTCTGGGCATGATGACGGCAAAAAAGGTTTTGTACATTGCCAATGTGGATGAAGCCGACCTGTCGGGCAAAGGCCCGCTGGTACAGGTGGTGCGCGACCGCGCCGTCGGCGAAGGCGGCCTGGTTGTTCCGGTGTGCGCCAAGCTGGAAGCCGAACTGGCGGAATTAACCCCGGAAGACCGCACGCAAATGCTGGCGGACCTGGGCATGACCGAACCGGCGCTGGCCGCCGTGGCACGCGAAGCATACCGGCTGCTGGGACTGCAAAGTTACTTTACGGCCGGGCCTAAGGAAATCCGGGCATGGACCATTCCAATCGGCGCCACCGCACCGCAGGCTGCCGGCGTAATTCATACGGATTTTGAAAAAGGGTTTATCCGGGCGGAAATTTACAACATCACGGACTTACTCGCGCATAAATCCGAGGCGGCCATCCGCGCGGCGGGGAAGATGCGATCCGAAGGAAAGAACTATGTATTTCAGGATGGGGATATTGCGCATTTCCTGTTTAATTCCTGATAAGCGGGCATGATCCGGCCGGCCGTGGCCGCCCGCAATATCATATCGTTTCAACCGCGCAAGACAGACTGTTGCGCGGTTCCCGCGGAGAATCAGCGGTCAGGCAGCGTTTTCCGCAGCCAGCCGGGCCGGCCGCCACACACGGAAATATTGGGCGGCAAAATATGTTCCGGCAACAAAAAGTGCGGCCAAAGCTTGGGCAATCAGGCCCTCCCAATCGGCAAAGGTGGCAAACCATGTCCCCACCCAGTCGGGAAAGGCCCAGGGCAAATTGTGTGTGCCTATCCAGTGGGCCTGCTGCATTTCCTGCACACTTTCGCCGACCATAACCAGCAGAACACCGCCCAGCATGACACCGGTTAAGATCAACATGCGGCGATATGGCAGGCGATAGTGTGCGGCAAACGTGAGCACGGCCACCATGGCGGTCAACGCCAGACCGATCAGCACGCCATAAAGCACGACTCCCGCACCGGCCTGCAGCCGCCATGATTGGAGCATAATCACTATTTCAAAGCCTTCCCGATATACGGATGTAAAGCCCACCGTCACCAGTCCCCAGTAAACCGCCCGCTGGGAGAAGGCGGCGGTCTGTACCAGGTCATTTTTGCGGCGGTTGTGATGCGTGATCCAGCCGGTCCAGTAAATTTTATGAAAGAACCAGTTCATAATGACCAGCAATACAAGCACGGCCAGCAGACCGGTGGCGGCTTGGACATTCAAAGCACCAATACTGTTATTCGCATCCAGCCGGGCCAGAATTCCCACCACGATAAAATAGGTGGCCACGGTGGCCAGGAAGGAAAGACCGGATCCCAAGGCAACCGGTTTCAGGTAATTTTTGTCCGTACGGGAAAGACCGGCGGTCAGGGCGGCCAGCACGAGAATCGCTTCCAATCCTTCCCGGAAAACGAGAATGCCGGCGTTTACCACGACCGCCGCCGGGGTTAAATGAGTGGAGGCGGCGGAATTTGGATCAGGCGGATTTCCCGCAGCGACAATTCCCTGCCACAGAAGTACGCCAAGCAGGAGCGCCATGGGGAGTAGAAGCAGCAGCTTCCAGATAAGCGTTTTTGGCGCGGCGGAACCGATGGTTGTATGAATAAGGGGAGAAGTGCTGGAAAGGTCGGCTTCTGGCATATGCCATCTCCATCAATTGAGACTTAGTCTCATTTAATGCTTTATAAACCAATTGAGACTCAGTGTCAATTAGCGTTGAGTTATTCCCAACACACAAGCCCGCACTCACCCCCGCAACAGTCGGCCTTCTATGGTTAAGGCAATCCGCCGCACGCGATGCCAGCGGTCAGCAGTGATGAGCATTCGCTCTTTTTTACCATTTTCAATCCGCCAAAATGTTCCACAGCTTTGACCGTCTACCACACTGCCACGTATAATGCTTCAAGGATTGTGAATTGTTTCACACCATGAAACAGGTTCGATTCATGGCGTGGTGAAAAATGGAGTTTCGCGTGACGACATTGGCGACCCCACAACTGGCGGTGCAAGGGTTCAGCAGCCTGTACGAAATCTGGATATTGCTGGGCATTCTGTTTCTTGCCGGGCTTGGCTTCGGTGTGGCCAACGTTATCATCTCCCATATTCTGGGGCCGAGCCGCAAAGGGAATGTAAAAGATTCCGTGTATGAATCCGGCGTAAATCCGGTGGGTACCACGCGGGACCGCTTTAATGTGCGGTTTTATCTGGTGGCCATGATTTTTCTGGTTTTTGACGTGGAAGTGCTTTTTCTGATTCCCTGGATCAGCTCATTTAACGATTCGCGGCATCCGTGGCTGCATGCCGCCCATGGGCCGCTTTTTTTAAGCGTGGTAATTTTTACCGTTATTCTGCTGGTGGCATACATATACGCCTGGGGCAAGGGCGTATTTAAATGGGACTGACCATGCCGGCTGCACCAATTCTGCCCGCTAATCCTGGAGCACACAGATGCCCATTGAACCGACATCATTAACTGATAATTTTCTCACCTTGAACTTGAAAAAGGTCGTCAACTGGTGCCGCCGTTCCAGCGTATGGCCGCTCCCCTTTGCCACCGCATGTTGCGGCATTGAACTGATGGCCACGGCATCAAGCCGATATGACCTTGCACGGTTTGGCGCGGAAGTAATGCGGTTTTCACCACGGCAGGCGGACCTGCTGATTGTGGCCGGCCGGGTAAGCATAAAAATGATGCCCGTTCTGCATCGGATTTACATGCAGATGGCGGAACCCAAATGGGTTATCAGCATGGGCGCCTGTGCCTGCACCGGCGGCGTGTTTGATAACTATGCGACGGTGCAGGGAATTGACCAGTTCATGCCCGTGGATGTCTACATTCCCGGATGCCCGCCGCGACCGGAAACACTGATTGAAGGCGTGATGGCCATTCAGCGAATTGTGGATGAATACGGAATGCCGCAGGGCAAGCGTCGGCCGCTGAAAATCGCGCTGCAACCCACGTTTAAGCCGTCACCGCAGCCTCAGGTGGAACTTGGACCGCGCCTTGCGGCGGGCATGCACTGATATTTTATTGATTTGGGTTTTGACGGGCGAGTTGAGCTTCAGCCTGCGGGGCCCCCCTGCCGGGTTTTGCGGTTGAACCGGATAAACGGCGGAGGCCCTGCGGCGGAACCCTGAATTGCGCCGCATTGCCAATTGTGCCCCTTGCACCTACGATCACGAGCAATGAAAGTAAGCCTTTTTGTTACCTGCCTGACAGATCTCTTCGCCCCCGATGTGGGTATGGCGGTGGTCAAGACTTTGGAACACTTCGGCTGCAGCGTGGACTTCCCGGCAAGCCAGACCTGTTGCGGCCAGCCGGCATTTAACAACGGCTTTCACGCCGATGCGCGGGAACTGGCCCGGCGGATGATCCGGGTGTTTGAAAATTCCGACTATATTGTCACGCCGTCGGGTTCATGCTGTGCGATGATCCGCGACCATTACGTTCACTTGATGCAGCCGGATGCCGCATGGGAGCAAAAAGCCGCGGAATTCGCGGCCCGAACCTACGAATATGTCGAGTTTCTGACAAAAGTTCTAAAAGTTGACCTGAGCAAACTGTCATTGCCGCAGGAGAAAACATTCACCTATCACTATACATGTCACCTGCGCGGCCTTGAAACCACCGGCGATCCCTGCATCAACCTGCTTAAACAGATTCGCAACGCCCGGTTTGTTCCGCTGGAGAAGGCCGAACAATGCTGCGGATTCGGTGGAACCTTCGCCGTAAAATACTCCGATATCAGCCGGGCGATGGTGATGGACAAAGTGAATTGCGGCAACAAGACCGGCGCGCAGGAAATGATCGTCAACGACGGCGGTTGCGCCATGAACATCGGCGGGGCCTGCCACCGGAATGGCGCAACATTTATACCCCGGCATGTCGCCTTGGTGATCGCCGAGGCGATTGAACATGCCGCGGCCGCCGCCAATTCCGAAAAGATCGCACCGGGCGAGCAATATTCCGGAGGCGCATCATGAGCCATGCACCAGTGTCGTCCGCGGCTGAACGGCCGGAATCCGGCAAACCGCGGCGGCTGGCCCTTCCGGTATTTCATCCGGATTTTTTATCCGAGGCGCATGCCGCTTCCGCGGATGCCGGCTTGCACGACGCCCTGGATAATTCCGTAACGAAAAAAGATTACGGCCGGCGCGATTCACTGGCGGAATTGCCCGATGCCGATGGTTTACGGGAACTTGCCGGCCGCATCAAGCGGCATACGCTGGATCATCTGGATTATTACCTGGAATTGCTGGAGAAAAACGTACTGGCCGCGGGCGGACAGGTGCATTTTGCGCATGACAACGCCGAAGCGAACCGTATTGTGATTGATATTGCCCGCCGGACGGACAGCCGGCTGGTGGTGAAAAGCAAGAGCATGGTTTCCGAGGAAACGCAGCTCAATGAAGCGTTGACGGAAGCGGGCATAGAGCCGCTGGAAACAGATCTGGGAGAATTCATCCTGCAGGTGGATCATGACCATCCCACTCACCTGGTGATGCCGGTGATTCACAAACGGGCCGCGGACATCGGCCGGGTATTTGAAAAATACTTCAAGGCGCCTTTTACCGAAGATCCGCAAACGCTGGCGGAAATGGCACGTGTATATCTGCGGAAACGGTTTAATGAAGCGGACATGGGGGTCAGCGGGGTTAATTTTGCCATTGCGGAAACCGGCTCCATAGTGCTGTGCACAAATGAAGGCAACGGCCGGATGTGCACCAGCCGCCCGCGAATCCACGTGGCCATCATGGGCATGGAAAAAGTTATCCCCGCATGGGAAGACCTGCCGGTATTCCTGAAACTGCTGGCTCGCAGCGCCTCGGGACAGGCCCTGACGCAATACACGAACATCATTACCGGGCCGCGGCGCGGCGGCGAACGGGACGGACCGGAAGAATTCCATTTGATCATCATGGATAACGGCCGCAGCCGCATTTTAACCGGCGAATACCGTGATACACTGCGGTGTATCCGCTGCGGGGCGTGCCTGAATGCCTGTCCGATTTACCGCAAGGTGGGCGGGCGGAGTTATGGCAGCGTATATCCGGGACCGATCGGGTCGCTGCTTACGCCGCTGTTTAACGGGCTCGAATCGCACAAGCATCTGCCGATGGCGTCAAGTTTGTGCGGCGCCTGTTTTGAAGCATGCCCGGTGAAAATCAACATTCCGGAAATGCTGATCACCATGCGGAAGGACCTGGTTGAGACAGGCGTGGTCAGCGGTCCGGAACGGCTGATTTTCCGGATTTGGAGTTGGACACTGACCCGGAAATGGTCTTATCGAGCCGGCCAGATTTTCCAGCGGCTGGTTCTGCGGCGGCTCAGGAAACCGGATGGATGGATCACCCATATGCCCGGACCCGCATCCGGCTGGACAGAGGTACGCGATTTTCCAGCGCCGCCCCGGCACGATTTCCGCAGCCGGTACGCACAATACCGCCGCGACAACTCGCACCCCGCCGACCGGCGGGAATCCGAACGGGTGAAAAATGCCTGAAAATAATTCCGATATTTCCAAGGCGAACGTGCGGGCGGAATTTTTGGCCCGTGTGCGGCACGCGCTTGGGCACACCGCCCAGGGAACCGCGCCTGAAGCCGGCCCGCCGCCGGCACGGCCGGAAAAACTTATCCGGCAGGTTGGCGCCGCGGATCCGCGGCGCGTGGAGCGGTGGATAGGCATGGCGGAAAAAAACGGCATGAAGGTGCTGCGCAGCCGGGCGATCGGCCTGAATCAGGCGGTGGATACCTGCCTGGCAGGATCCGGCGTGCGCTCCGTCATGCTGAACATGGCCGGCGTGCCGGATGCGGGCCTCGTAAACCATTTATCCGGCGAAGGCTACCAGGTAAGCCAATGGGGCGATGCCGACTGCGTCCGGCGCGTATACGAATGCGATGCCGCAATCACCGACTGCCGCTATGGACTCGCCGACACCGGCGCGCTGGTGGTCTGGAGCGATCCGGGCTTCGGCCGATCCACCACGCTTACCGTGCCCCTGCACATTGCACTGCTTCCGGCGTCGCGCATTCTCCCGGACATGATGGATGTCATGCCGCGGATCCGCAAAGACACGGGCGGACTGATGCCCAGCAATGTGGTGGTTATCAACGGCCCCAGCAAAACCGCGGATATTGAAATGAAGCTGGTGACCGGCGTTCACGGACCAAAGTATCTGCATGTCATTGTGATTGATGATTGACCGGGTTATACGGTGCACCGGTATCCACGGAAAATATCCATGGTTCGGGCTGCTTGTTTGCATCCGGATAAAACGCAAATTGCGGCATAACATCCTGCGCCGCCTGAAACGCATTGCTGCCGACCATCGCATACTGTTCGGAAATTGCGTGCTGGGCAAAATTAAGCGTTGACGTTACCAGCCTGACCGGGGAACGGGTCAGGCTCGCCGGCGTGAACGGTTCCGCGGTTGCGGCAGGCTCGCGGTCAATGCGGACAGCAGGCGCCATGGAGGCAATGGTTGATTTGGCGCCCGTCAATCGACCGGCTTTGCCGCCACGCCAGGGCAAAACGATCAGCAGAATCATCGCGGCGATTGCCGCACAGCCCAACGCCGCCACCGGCCATTTCATGAAGAATGACCCCGATGCCGCAGGACCGGACTGCGTGCCCGCGCGGCGAACGGCGTTGATGATATTCTCCTGCACGCGGGCGGATTCCGCGGGTGTGATCCGTCGGGCGTGCGCCTGCAGAATATTGCGGAAATCGGTTTCTGAAAAATCGGTTTTCATCCGCGTTCTCCAGCAAATTTAATTTCGGGCAGTGGGGAAGCCGCCTTGACCGCCGCACCGTATGGCCCGGCAAAGGCGGCACTGCCTCTGTTTACGGGCAAAAAGCTGGATTGCATGGCACAGCCATTCGTATCCGGCCGGGCATGCGCCAGGGAAAGATCGCCGCCGGGACCATGGGCATCATGATTCGCCGGGGTTACCGCATGGGCTATTTTTTTGCGGGCTCGGTGCAACCCCACCTTGGCACTGATAACGGTCATGCCAAGGGCGTGAGCGGCTTCCTTCACGGTCAATTCGTCAACGTAAAACAACCAGAGAAGCGCCAACTGCCGGTCAGGCAGAATTCGACGGGCATGATCCCAGAGATTGGTCTGTTCTTCCGCAACAGCGGCGGGATGCGATTGAGCCTCACCGGCATCCGGCTGATTCGCCGCCGACCGCAGGTAGCGAAGTTCCAATCGCCGACGGCGCAATGACGAAACACCCAGGCGATAAGCGATGGTAAACAACCATGCGCGAAACCGCTGACGCGAATTATAGTGCGGCAGGTACTCAAACATCCGCAGGAATACATCCTGCACCAAGTCTTCGCTCTGGCCGCCCAATCCCAGCCGACCGCACAAAAAGCCCTGCAGCGGCGATTGATACCGCCGCACGAGTTCGGCAAAGGCATCCGTATCCCCCGCCTGAGCGGCGATGGCGACGGCCTCATCGGAAGCGGGCGGTGAATATGCAGGCATCTGCGACATAAAAGCGATAACCTTCCGCTGCACGTAAAATCCGCAGGTTACTGGGCCGGCGCCCCGCCCTGATTTTGTCCCTGATGATGACTCCAGCGCTGCCAGCGGCTGTTGCGCATCGCCTTCAGATGGTCGGTGATGCTTTGTTCAAGCATGTCCACGGAAAGCGGCCACGTCGCGGTGATGACGGCGCCGTGCCGGGCCACTTTCAATGTGGAGAGCATCATGGAATGGAGCTTTGCCTCCGGGGAGGCGCTTTGCGATTGCCCCATCATCTGGGTCATCGCCAGCCCCCCTTCCATCATTTTATACATATTTTCCGCGGAGGCGGCATTTGCGCCGTCAATGGTGACATTCAGGTGCAAGGTGCGGGCATTATCCGCCGCAACGGCAAGATCCACGGAATTTACGTTGCGCACGAACGGCGGCACATGCGCATGCATGGGAAGCGCGGAAAGGCCGGTACCCGAAAAGTAAAGAATAACATCCGGATGAATATCCGCGAAAAGTGGTGACGCAGAGGTCAGGCCCGACTTGCCGGCACGCTGAAAATCAATCGCCGACTGCATCATCTTCAGCGTGTGTGTGATCAGTACATCGTCCGCAGCCAGCCGGGAAAGGTAAAAATCCTGTCCACGACCATCCGGACGCATTTTGCGAATGGTAACCCCTTTATATGTTTCCGCGGTCGCCACAGCTTTGGACTGCAGGTCCGCGGCACTGTGAAACTTGGCCGGATAGACATGCAATTGAAGTACGAAGGCTTTGTTGCCGATCACCGGGCCGTAAAAGAGCATATCGTGCGTATTTTTGCAGATGGAATTCCACAGATTTTTAACTCTCGCCTGTTGCTTGCTTTGCGGCTTATTCGGACGTGGGCCAAACTTCCGCATGTTGGTTGACACCATTGACGACAATTTGCCGGCCATCCCGGTTTTCACCAATTCGTCCGAATTAACGAACATAACCCAATGCGTCCCGGCAGGTACGGCGGCGGGCCGCAGGGGCTCGGCAACGGAAAACCGGGCGGCGGTGGAAAGGGTTGCGGCACTGACAATTCCAAAAGCCCAGGCCGTGGTCGCACGACGTTTGGCGGCGCGGGAAAGATATTGACGGATCACCTGCAATGCGGACATAAACTGACTCCATTAAAAGGAAACGGGGTTATCAGCCTACCATACGCCGGAGGGTCGGAACAGGTTACAGGATTAATGCGGGAAGTTGATCCGGCGATGGACAAGTGCGGCCGGAATCCGGGAAATGAAAATCAACCGATCAAGGATTGGAAGTGACCGACCGACCGGAGGCGGATACACCATGCAAAGCATCATGCTGCAACTGGGCATGGGTCATTACGCCATCACACACAAGTTTGCAAAGGTTCTCGACTGATGAATCGGTAATGCGGTAAATGGATTGGGCCCCATGCCGTTCATAATCCACCAGTCCGGCCTGCCGCAAAATGCCCAAATGCTTGGATACCGAGGCTTGGTTAACCTTAAGCTCCCGTGTAAGGGCGGTAACATTGGCCGGCCCTTGAGTCAAAAGTGAAAGGATGCGGATTCGGTTTTCATCTCCCATGGCGCGAAACCGCTCCGCAACCCGTGTGACAAGACCATTGTTTTGTGAATCAAGCATAATAGAATATCCTTTTAATGGAATATGCCTGATTATAGCAAACAACGGCTCCATGTTCCATACCATTTTACCGGTATAAAAAGAAGAAGTTCATCGTTCGCATTCACGAACAATGCGTGCCTATCAAGATTTGGACTGGCACAGAGCTGCAGGCAATTCACGCTTCCGCGAATCAGCCGGCTTGAGCACTTCCTGCAAACGGAAGCATGGCCATGAATCTGGCGCGTTTGATGGCATCGGTGATCATGCGCTGTTCAAAAGCCGCGGCGCCGGTACGGGTGCGACCCTGAATTTTGCCATTGATGGAAAGCATTTTTTTCAGCGTTTCGACATCCTTGTAATCCACATAGACCTTGCCCAGCGAACTGGTTTTGGCAATGCGGATCTTGGGGCGGGCGAATGACTGGAAACGGGGTTTGGACTTTGGAGGCATTCAATACTTCCTATGGTGATCCTGGCACGCACCCGGCAAAAATGCGGCATGAACGCCATGCTGCAGCCGCGGGTGATGGGTGAACTGCTTCGGCAGAACACGTACCGGGAAAAGGTTAAACTATTCAGCAATCAACCGCAATTCGTTACCGGAGGAAGGCCGTTAAGCCAACTGCCGATTGCGGATAATCGCCATTATTTTTTAAAATGCTCGGCATTAATGGAAATATACTTTTTCCATTCTTCCGGCACATCGTCTTCCGGGAAAATTGCCTTCACCGGACATTCATCAACGCACAAGCCGCAATCAATGCAGGTATCCGGATCAATGTAAAGCTGCGAGGATGGCGTAAATTCCCCTTCATCCTTCCGGGGGTGGATACAATCCACGGGACAAACAGCCACGCAGGCCGTGTCCTTGGTACCGATGCATGGCTCGGTAATGATATGTGGCATGTTGAAACAACTCCTCGAAACACCTTTTCGCTCCAGCAATCAGCTTTGCCAACCGGCAAATTCAATGATTTCACTGGCTTCAGCCGCCCTGGGGGCAATATTCCGCCCACCGACGGCAACCGAATCAGGCATTATACACACTGTCCGGAAAAAGAGGCAACACTGTTTTGCAACATTTTTTTCGCATTGCCGTATTAAGGCCAGCTTCGCCCCGCAAGCTGACCGCGGCCCAGCGCCAAATACCCCCAAGATTATTTTGGCACAGATACCCCGGCGATCAGGGAAATGCGGTTGCCTGATGGCCGGTTCACCCATATCCGCCGCAATGCCTTGCAGGCGTCCCGGCGGAAAAGTTGCATCATAAGAGGCAGGCATTCTTTGCGAATGGTTGAAAACCGGCGGTGCCGGAATACTGGGAAAAAACTTTAACGCCATCAATTTTGTAAAGTCATAAAAGCCGCTTTTTTTACGCGCGCCACGGTCGGCCCGCGGTGCACATGAATCCGATCGAATTTTTCGTGTGCGATCCGCCCCGTTGATTGTTCGGAAATTTATTTTCCGCACCCGGTAATGACACCATTTCACCAACCCATTGGACAAAACAAGGATGCAATTTGCACCGGCTGCGGTGGAACCGCTTGATGATGCAGCCGGTGATATGGATGGCGTTGCTTATTTTATCGCATGAGTTTGCGCCGTTAAAACAGTGCCTTGGCCACAATCCGTGGTAACCGGCCGCACTGGTGTGCAGAGTCTAACCTTTGGCAATCGAATGCAAATACTTTGCGGCCAAATTGGCGCCCCATGCGGCATTAACACCGGGGGCACGGTGCATCCGGTGCCTGGGCGTATCCGGTATCGATTGATTTACCTTGAAAATGAACACGTCAATGGTATCCTGACTCGCTTGCTTTCGGACAGGCCGGAAGCGCCTGACTGGAGTTTGCCGTGGACATACCCATGGACCCCGGAGTGCTGGAAAAAGCGGGCACGCTTATTGAAGCGTTAAGCTATATCCAGCGCTTCAATGAAAAAGTGGTGGTGGTGAAGCTTGGCGGTTCATTCATGGACAACCAGGCGGAATTCCGCAAAGTGCTGACAGATATCGTATTCATGCGCGCGGTGGGAATGAAACCGATTGTGGTTCACGGCGGAGGCAAGGCCATCACCCAGGCGATGGCGGACGCCGGGCTTAAAGCCCAGTTTGTCATGGGCCGGCGATATACCGATGACCGCACGCTGGCGATTGCGGAACATGTGCTTATCAATGACATCAACACCTTTATTGTGGCCACCATCACGTCGCTGGGCGGCCGGGCGATGCCGCTGCATTCGCTGGGCAGTGCCGTGCTTTTTGGGGAGAAACTGTTTTTGCCCGGGGAGGACGGGCAGCGGGTGGATATCGGCCGTGTGGGCCAGGTGACCGGCGTGAACGCGGATCTTTTGCGGGCGCTGACGCAGGCGAATTTCATTCCGGTGATCGCACCGATTGCCCTGGATTCTTCCGGCGGCAAATTGAATGTCAATGCGGATACCGCCGCGGGTTATGTGGCCGCGGCCGTATCCGCGGAAAAAATGGTGCTGGTATCGGACACGCACGGAATCCGGCGCAATCGCGATGATGCGCATTCACTTGTGCGCAGCATCACACGGGCGGAGATTCAGACGCTGGTATCGCACGGGCAGATCGGCGAAGGCATGCTGCCGAAAGTGGAGGCCTGTTTTATCGCCTTGGACGGCAATGTCAATAAAACGCATATCATCGACGGTCGGTTTCCGCATTCCCTGCTGCTGGAGATTTTTTCGGATATGGGCGTGGGCACGGAAATTATCCGCAGTTGATCGGCAGGGCATGACATGTGCGGGCGGTCGGTTCCGCCCGGAACGATTTTTATATCTGGACGGAGTAAGCGTATGAATCCCACTGCGACGGCCGCCGGGCCGGCCAAAACCGATTTTATCGATATTTTACCGACGGCGCATCCGCTGTTGCAGCATTTTCTGAATGTCGCCATGCGTCTTAAAAAACAGTATCAGTCAACCGGGCGCAATGAACCGCTGGCCGCCGGCAAGGTATTGGCCATGATATTTGAAAAGCCTTCACTGCGGACGCGTGTGAGCTTTGACGTGGCCATGCAGCACCTCGGCGGAAGCGCGATCTATATTTCCCCCAATGAAATCGGCCTGGGCGTGCGCGAAAGCATTCCGGACGCGGCCCGGGTACTTTCCGGCTTCTGCGACGCCGTGATGGCGCGGACGTTCGCCCACGCCACCATTGAAGGGCTGGCAAAGCACAGCCGGCGGCCGGTAATCAACGGCTTGAGCGACCACAGCCATCCGTGCCAGGTAATGGCGGACATCATGACCATTCAGGAGCATTTCGGCCATTTGGACAATTTGAACGTGGCCTACGTGGGCGATGGGAACAATGTGGCCCGCTCATTGCTGGAAATTTGCGGGCTTATGGGAATTAATTTCCGCATCGCGGCGCCGGCCGGATATGAACTGGATCAACGTTCCATTGACGCGGCGCGCACCATGTCCCGCAATTTAAATTTCATGGCCACAACCAGCCCGCGGGAGGCCGTGCGGGGGGCGGATGTCATTTACACGGATACATGGATATCCATGGGTCATGAGGATGAAAAAGCCGTGCGTCTGCCGATTTTTCATCCGTACCAGATCAACCGGCAACTGCTCGCGGACGCCCCGGGCCATGCCGTTGTAATGCACTGTCTGCCGGCATATCGCGGTGTGGAAATTACCGATGAGGTGCTGGACGGTCCACAAAGCGTTGTGTTTGACCAGGCGGAAAACCGGCTGCATTTTCAAAAAGGCCTGCTGGCGGTGTTGCTGGGCGGTCAATAATCCGCATGGCGGACCGGAACGCGGCAAACAGGCGCGTAACCCGATATAAAAAAGGAGACTTTGCCTTGACCAGAACAGCGTCCCGCCATGACGGCCGCAAGCCGGATGAACTCCGTCGGGTGCGTATCGACCGGCATTTTACGGCCCATGCCGGAGGTTCGGTATTGATGTCATTCGGCAACACGCGGGTGCTGTGCACCGCCATGATTGAACCGGGCGTGCCGCCGTGGCTTATTGGAAAGGGAACGGGATGGCTGACGGCGGAATATGCCATGCTGCCATCCTCCACACACAGCCGGAAAAAGAGGGACAGCATGAAGCCTGATGGGCGAAGCGTGGAGATTCAACGCCTGATCGGCCGGGCGCTGCGCCGCGTGGTGGATTTGCAAAAACTTGGGGAAAACACCCTTTGGATAGACTGTGATGTTCTTCAGGCGGACGGTGGAACCCGCACCGCGGCCATCACAGGGGCACATGTGGCGCTGGTTGATGCGGTAGCGGCGGCAGCCAAGAAAGGGCTGCTGGAAGCAACGCCCGTCAACGGACAGATAGCCGCGGTAAGTGCGGGACTGGTGAACGGCCGGCCGGTGCTGGATCTGGATTATCCGGAGGATTCCGCCGCGGATGCGGACATGAATGTCGCCATGCTCGTCGGCGGCGCCATTGTGGATGTGCAGGCGACAGGAGAGCGAACCAGCATCAGTCCGCGTCAGTTTGCGGCGATGCTGAAACTGGCGGCGGGCGGAATCGGGCAACTCCACCGAATTCAGAGCCGTGCCCTGGGCGGAAAATAGGCGGGGCCGGCGCGGCGGGCTATTCCGCATATAGCCGAGTTAAATTATGGTGGATAAAATACGACCGGCCGGCGTTATACAAACCGGGCCGGCGGCCGGACGATGGGCGCCATAGAAGAATTGGGCAAAAAATCGGCCGGACTTTACGAGGCGTGAAAAAAACCATGACAACAAACTCCACAGATCACCAGCAACCACCGGCTGCAGCCGCCGCAGTCGGGACATCGGAGGAAGCTGGCGGAGCGGTATTGGTGGAATGGATCGCCGTTATCGGCGGAAAAACGCGGCAGTTTATCCAGGCGGTCGGAGACTTCGCCTGCTTTGCCTCCACGGCGTTCGGCTGGATCATCCGCGGCCCGGGGTCGCGGGCGATGCGCGAACTGCTGCGGCAGATGTTCGACATGGGCACGATGTCAATACCTGTGGTCATGATCACCGGCGCGTTTATCGGCGCGGTTCTGGCCATTGAGGCCTACCCGCAGTTTGCCGCCATAGGCATCGCCTCGCGCCTTGGTTCGGTTATCGTGGTAAGCGTGGTGAAACAAACCGGTCCGATTCTAACAGCGGTCATGCTGGCCGGGCGCGTCGGGGGCGCAATGACGGCGGAACTCGGGACGATGAAAGTAACCGAGCAAATTGACGCGCTGCGGGCGATGGCCTGCGACCCGGTGCGTACACTGGTGGTGCCGCGTCTGCTGGCATGCATCATTATGACTCCCGTGCTTACGGTGTATTCCGATGCACTGGGGATTTGGGGCGGGTGGTTGATCGCCGTGGGTGTTGACGGCGTGCGCAACTATTCGTTCTGGCATTATGCGGCCGCCGGAACGGATATGTTCACGGTGAATGTGGGGCTGATCAAAAGCCTGATATTCGGGATCGTGATTGCGAGCATCGCCTGTTACAAGGGCTTTACATGCGGAAACGGCGCCCGCGGCGTGGGCCGGGCCTGCACGGAAAGTTTTGTGGCCAGCTTTATTCTGATCCTGCTGACGAACTTCATCATGGCGGTCATGCTGAATAATTTCTACAACTGGTTCTGGCCCAATCAGCCGAGCCTGCTTTAAATTGTCCTGATCGGCCGGGAAAAAACAGGAACCGGCCGCGTAGACGAAAGCGATTCGATGGGTGCGGCAACTGCGGACAATCCGACGACAACCAAACCGGAGACAACCAATCCGATCATCCGGTTTGAAAACGTGCACAAGCGGTTCGGTCCGCTGGTGGTGCTCGACGGCATGACGCTGGATATACCGCAGGACCGCACAACGGTCATTCTGGGCCCGTCGGGCGTCGGCAAATCCGTGCTGCTTAAGCATATTGTGGGGCTTTTACGGCCGGATTCGGGGAAAATATTCTACCGCGGCAAGCAGGTGGACAACCTGAGCGAGCGCGAAATGGAACCGATCCGCAAGCGGATTGGTTTTCTGTTTCAGCTTGGCGCCTTGTTTGACTCCATGCGCGTGGGTGATAACGTCGCCTTTCCGATCCGTCAGCAGGGTGGAAAAAACCCGGCCGAAATCCAGGAAATTGTCCACGAGAAACTGGCGGTGGTGGGTATGGACGGCACGGAGAAAAAATGGCCGGCGGACCTTTCCGGCGGACAAAAAAAACGCGTGGCACTGGCCCGCGCTATCGCCATGAATCCGGATGTGGTGCTGTATGACGAGCCGACCACCGGACTGGACCCGATCCGCTCGGATGTTATTAACGAGCTGATACTCAAGCTCAAAGAAGAATTAAACGTTACGGGCGTGGTGGTAACGCATGACATGACCAGCGCCTTTAAAGTGGCGGATCAGGTTGTCATGCTGTTTAATGGGAAAATAGTTTCGCGCGGCACCGCCGAGGAAATCCGGAACTGTGCCGATCCGAATGTTCAACGGTTTATTCAAGGCCGCGCCAGCGAGGAAGACCTGCGTGCCCTGCATCGCATGTGACAACGGCATACGGCAACCTTTTCGGGCAGCGGCCCGCCTGCAACGGGCCGGCAGTCCGCGCTTTTAAGCCCCTACCCGCAGCAGAACTTTACCCAGCGGTCCGGCTGCCAGACGGTCGAATGCGGCCGGCAGTTCGGAAAACTCAAATATGCGGTCAATCTGCGGACGTTGCCCCGTTTTTGCAAGCAGCGCCAGGGCATTTTGCCATACGGCCGCGGCCTGCGGCCTGGAATAATCTCCCACGGCAACGCCGCCGATGCGCAGCCGGCGGAAAAAGAGCGAGGCGGTGTTAAGATTCGGCACCGGCCCGGCAAGTCTTCCCACGACGCTGATTTTTCCCCAAGCGGCCATGACATCCAGCAATTCCGTGAATTGCGGCCCGCCGATATTGTCCACCACCAGGTCCACTCTGCGGCCGTCAAGCTTTTGCAGCAATACTTTCCGCCATTGGCTGTCGGCTGGATCCAGTACGACAGCGGCGCCAAGATCAAGAAGTGCCCGGCGTTTTTCAGGGCTGCGGGAAAAGGCGGCCACGGTATATTCCATTGCGGAGGCAAGCTGCACCGCCGCCACGCCTACGCCGCCGGAAGCGCCCGTGACCAAGACCACCGCAGGCCGTTTCGCGGACTCTTCCGGTGTTGCGGCGGCATCCGCGGCAAACAAAGGATCCTGCGGAATGTGCAGCCCGCCCCATTGGGTCAGCGACTGCCATGCGGTCATATATGTCAATGCGGCCCCGGCGGCCTGTTCTAGGCTCCATCCCGGCGGCACATCCGTCAATGAATCCGCGGATACCGCGGTCAACCGGGAAAAAGTACCCGGCGCGGTCACACCCACCGGCCCGCGTAAAATAACGGCGGTATCACCAATGCGCCAGCGCGTTACGGCGGCGCCGACCGCCATTACACGGCCGACGCCGTCGCGTCCCAGCACATGCGGAAATTGGGGCCGGGCTGGATACTGCCCTTCCGCCAGATAACGATCCGCGGGATTCAGTGCGGCATAAATCATCCGCAGTACAACCTCATGCGGGCCGGGCGCCGGCTCCGGAATTTCACCCAGATGCAAATTCGTAATTGACCCGAGTTTATCAATCAGCCATGCCTGCATGCCACCGCTCCAAAAAGCCGCCTGATTATTTTCGCCCGCCCGCCGCTACGCCAACAGCCATGGCAGGCCGGTGCGGCGAATTTCGCCGCGGGGCGGCCGAACTCATGTTGAAAGAAGGATAAATGGGTAGAGCCGGAATCGAACCGGCGACACATGGATTTTCAGTCCATTGCTCTACCAGCTGAGCTATCTACCCGTGCTGGAGATGCAGTAGATTATGCGAAAACGGTTTATTACACAAGGACAAGCCGAAAGATCGGCGCGCCGGCCGAACCGGCCGGGCGGCTATTTTGTGCCGATATCTTTGCGATATTGCATGCCGGGGAAATGAATTTTTTCCACCGCCGAATAGGCGTTCTTTTTTGCCTGCGCCAAATCGTCACCCAGCGCACTGACGCACAGCACGCGCCCGCCGCTGGTCACCAGCCGCCCGTCCTTCATTGCCGTTCCGCCGTGAAACACCATGACATCCGGCAGTGCCGCGGCGGCATCCAATCCGTTGATTTCCACGCCGCGCCTGACCTGATCATCCGGCTTCCAGCCATAGCCTTCGCCGGCCAGCACCACCCCCACCGCCGGGCGCTGATCCCAGCGCAGGGTCACGCGATCCAGCTTGCGATGCACACAGGCCAGCAGCACCTCCACCAAGTCACTCTGCAGTCGCATGAGCAGGGGCTGGGTTTCCGGATCACCGAAACGGCAGTTAAATTCCAGGGTCTTCGGACCGCCGGCGGTCAGCATAAGGCCGGCGTAAATAACCCCGCGAAAATCAATTTCATGACGGTTCAGCGTGTCCAGCAGAGGCACGACGATCTCGCGTTCCACGGTAGTCTGCAGGGCGGAAGTAAGCAGCGGCGCCGGGCTGAACGCCCCCATACCGCCGGTATTCGGGCCGGTATCATTGTCTCCGATGCGCTTGTGGTCCTGTGCGGATTCCATGATGTACGCCGTGCGGCCGTCCACAAATGCCAGCAGCGAAACCTCCGGCCCGTCCAGACGTTCTTCAATGACAATGGTGTTGCCGGCGGCGCCGAATATTTTCTTTTCCATGATGTCGCGCACCGCATCCAGCGCCGCCACCGGATCCGCGCACACAATCACACCCTTGCCCCGCGCCAAACCCGCGGCCTTTACAACCAGCGGCTCATTGCGGCTTTCCACATAATTGATCGCATCACGCATGGAGGTGAAACATTTGCCTTCCGCGGTTGGAATAAGCGATTCGCGCATAATGCGTTTGGAAAAGGCCTTGTCCGCCTCCAGCATGGCCCCTTCCCGGCTTGGCCCGAAGGCCGGAATGCCTTTGGCGGCAAGACTGTCCACCAGCCCAAGCGCCAGCGGATCCTCCGGCCCCACCACCACCAGTTCAATCTTTTCCTTCACGGCAAACGCCGTCAATTCCGCCACCTGATCCGCTTTGATGGCCACGGTCTCGCCCAGCGCGGCCATTCCCGGATTGCCCGGCGCCATGAACAGCCGGGTGCAAAGGGGACTGGCCTTTATTTTCCATGCAATGGCGTGCTCCCGCCCGCCACCGCCAACAAGAAGAATTTTCATCAGTACTTTTCCGGAAGTATCAGTTGTCAGGACTTAAGCATGCCCGCTTCACGCGCGTATTGGAATACACCGCCGGCTTCAATGATCGGCGCGACATCCCCCAATGGCTTAAGCGCATGGGATGTTTTGCGGGTCTCATTGGTTACCTTGCAGGTACCCAGATTGACGGTTAATTCGTCCCCCGTATGAATTTTTTCCACCAGCCGTTCCACGGATTCGCAAGGCACCAGGTAACCGCCGTTGACACAATTACGAAAGAAGATGCGCGCATAAAATTCCGCAATGACGATGGATGCCCCGGCTTCCGCAATCGCCAACGGGGCATGTTCACGCGAACTTCCGCAGCCGAAATTTTTCCCGCCAACAACAATGGTGAAATCCGTCTTAAATTCGTTCGGGCGAACAAACCGGATGTTTCCATTGGGCAGACCCATTTGCCCGGCCGGTACGCCGTCCATCGCATACATGCCGAAATAGCGCCGCTCCGATGGATCGGATGGATTGTAGCTCAAAAATTTGGCGGGAATGATCTGGTCCGTGTCAATGTTGTCGCCAAGGACATAAGCCTTCCCCCGAATGATATTCTGCATGGTAAATTCCTTTGCATTAACTACCGCATAAAGTTTAGGACAATCCACGCCGGCTAACAAGGCGCGGCCCCTTTTTGGCTATCCGGATCACCGGCAGACCATCGTCGGCATTTTTATCGTGAACCCGTGGTGAACAGCGGCGGCAACGCACCTTTTTCCCGCTGATAAAAGGGATGATCCAAGTCCAGCGGTGCGGCGGGGTTCACCCGCCCCTGCGGCAGCGTTGCGGCAACCACCGGTTGAACAACGCCGGATTTTGCGTTTACGCCTTTCACACCACTGTTTTGCACACCGCTGTTGACGGCCAAAGGCGACGGCGGCACGGGGCTGGACACCGCCGGGTGCGGCAAATTCAACGCGGGTTTCGGCGCCGCACCGGGTTGCGAACCAATCATGGCCACTGTTTTTGGCGCGCTGACGACCGGTCTGGCCGCCACCAGTATGTCGCTTAACGGCCGCCAATAGATGCCGCAAATCAGGAGAATGATTACAATTATTCCCGTACCGCCGACGATCGCCCAGTAAAATCCGCCGCCCGTCCCGCTGCGGTGCGTGTCGCCGTCTTGAATTTGTGAGGCCGCGAGCAACGCGGGAAGCATATAGGCGGTATCGTCCCGATGTCCGTCATGCGAATTGATTGCGGCAAAATCCTGCGGCGCGACGGCATCCGGCGATGTCTGCATTTCGGCAATACGCAGGATTTGATCCACCGGATTGCCGCCCGTATCCGGTGATGGGGAAATATCCTCCGTCCCGGATCCATCCGGCGAGCGCAATACTCCGTTGAGCGACAATCCAAATTGTGATTCATCCGGTTCCATAGGATTCCGTCGCCGGCAATGCCGGACCAGCCATCACGAAATTCAAAGGTCCGGCCGTGCACCGGCATGCGATCATTCGCCGCTGGGCAACTGGGCCACTGGACAGCCGGGCCGCCGACCTGTGTGCACATATTATCATCGCTGCGGCGGCAAATGAGAAGCCATCGCTTAAACCGCCGGCGGGAAACTTGGTATCCGCCGCGATGGTGCTATAAAATACAGGTGCCGTCGCGAAGGTTGCCGGCCGGACTGAAGAGTCTGAGAAAAGATAAGGATACCCCGTTCATGTATGAACACCTTGCCGCCGAGCGGATATATACCGACAATGCCGCGACGAGCTTCCCCAAGCCACCGGAAGTTCTTGCAGCCATGATTGACTACGCCCGAAGAATTGGAGCCTCCGCAGGCCGCGGTGGCTATCGCGAAGCCATGGAATCCGCGGATGTCATCGCCCATTGCCGTGACCGGTTGAACACACTTTTCCACGCAGAGAACGCCAACCATTTTATCTTCACCCTGAATTGCACCGACGCGCTGAATCTGGCGATCTCCGGATGGCTCAAACCGGGCGACCACGCCATTTGCACAGCCATGGACCATAACAGCATTCTCCGTCCGCTTAATGAGCTGGCCCGCCGGGGTATTATTACGCAAACGCGCATTTCCGCCGACCCAATTACAGGATTGGTAAACCCGCAGGATATCGCCCATGCACTGCGACCGGAAACCCGGCTTGTGGCAGTGGGTCATGGCAGCAATGTGACCGGGACCGTGCAGAATATTGGGGCCATTGGCGGCATTGTGCGCCAGAGCGGTGCGGCGTTTCTGGTGGATGCGGCACAAACGGCCGGCCATCAGTCGCTGGATGTGCAGCGGGATTTTATTGACTTTCTTGCCGCGCCCGGCCACAAGGGGTTGTTGGGTCCGCTGGGGACAGGATTCCTGTACATCCGCCCGGGGCTGGAGGATAAACTCGCCACCATCCGCCAGGGCGGCACCGGTTCGGTAAGCGATCGGGACGTACAACCGGAATTCATGCCGGACAAATTTGAACCCGGTTCGCACAATGCCATCGGCATAGCCGGCCTTTCCGCCGGTATCGCCTGGATTTTAAACCGTGGAATTGCCGCCGTTGAATTGCACGAACGGGAACTGTGCGAAACCTTTATTGACCGCGTGCGGGGAATTGACGGACTGCGTTATGTAGGCCCCCAAGGAGTTGAAAACCGCGTGGGAGTCTTCAGCGTGCGGGTGCACGAAATTGAACCGCTGCGGCTGGCGGCGGATTTGGAAAAGGACTTTGGCATCCTTACGCGCGCCGGACTGCATTGCGCCCCGGGCGCCCATGCGACCATGGGCACGGATAAATCCGCCGGCGGTAATCGGCATGGTCCGGTGGGTACAACGCGCTTCAGCTTTGGACCATTTTTGTCCACAAAACAGGTTCGGTTCTGCGGTGAAGCGCTGGCGGCAATTGCGGCAGGCTCGCCCGCCGGGCACGCCGGTTAGCCGAACGGTCCGCAGCCGCTGTGCTACGGCGTTTGCCCCATGGACGGCTTAAGCAGATTCTTTTTCGGCAGCGCCCTCCAGGTTACCAGCAGCACGCCTCCGGCCGCGACACCACCGCCGATAAGTGTGAGCACAGTCGGTATTTCCCCCAGCCAGAACCAGGCCATGGCAATGGCAAACACCGGCATCAGGTATTGGTATGCGGCTAACGAACTGGCGGACATTTTTGAGAGCACATAATTCCATGTATAAAACGCCAAAGCCGCCGGAAATACTCCCAGATAAACCGCCGCACATACGGCACTGAGCGGCGCAATTTGAATTTGATGCAGCAAAGATGGCGTAAATGGCAGTAATTCCACCGCCGCCGCCCAAATTGCCCACGTGGTGAGTTCCAGCGGGGTGTAGCGATCCATCAGCGGTTTTTCAACCACCACATAGGCCGCACTGGCCAATGATGCAACAAGAACGAGCATGGCGCCCCAACTGCCGGCAAGGCCTTCATGGCGGCCCAATACAATCAGGGCCGTGCCCCCAAGACTTATCAACAATCCCATCCAGCCGCGAAAATTCAGCTTTTCCTTCAGCAGCCAGGCCGCGAAAACCGCGGTGAGATCGGA